>NZ_CP073653.1:4990000-5290000 GCF_018223745.1 Clostridium beijerinckii | reverse complement strand
AAATATAAATTTAATCTAAACAAATAATTAAATTTTTGTTACTATTTACTTTTTGTTTTTATAATTAATCTTATTTAACAGATTGGTTTATCTAGCATTAATGAAGGATTGGCTCAAGTAAATATACTGCATAAAGTGTACATAATATATTTCATATGATATAATAATTTAGTTAATAATGAAGTCGTATAAGTACATATAAATGAAGTTATAAATTTTAAATAAAACCATATGGGGTTTGTCACTTAAAAATAATGATATATAAAATTTAGGAGGACTTGTCCGATGTAGATAAAGTACTTTTAATAATTTCCGTAGAAATTTTATGAATTAATTGATTATAAATTTAGGAGGATTTAGCGTTGGCTGATTATATAAAAGAAATAGAGAAAAGAAGAACCTTTGCAATTATATCTCACCCTGATGCAGGTAAAACTACACTTACAGAAAAGTTTTTATTATATGGAGGAGCTATTAGACTTGCAGGTTCTGTTAAAGCCAGAAAGGCATCTAAGCATGCAGTTTCTGACTGGATGGAAATCGAAAAGCAAAGAGGTATCTCAGTTACTTCTTCAGTTATGCAATTTAACTATAATAATCACTGTATTAACATATTAGATACCCCAGGTCACCAAGATTTCTCAGAAGATACATATAGAACTCTTATGGCTGCAGACTCAGCAGTTATGGTTGTAGATGCTGCTAAGGGTATAGAAGATCAAACAAGAAAGTTATTCCACGTTGCTTCTTTAAGAGAAATGCCAATCTTTACATTTATAAATAAGATGGATAGAGAAGCTAAAGATCCATTCCAATTATTAGACGATATTGAAAATGAACTTGGAATTAAAACTTATCCAATGAATTGGCCAATTGGTTCTGGTAAGGAATTCAAAGGAGTATACGAAAGAGACAATAACAGGATTATAGCTTTCAATGGTGGAAATCACGGTCAAAATGAAGTTGAAGCAATAGAAGGTTCACCAGATGATCCTAAGTTTAGAGAAATATTGGGAGATGCTCTTCACGATAAATTAATGGAAGATATTGAGCTTTTAGATATTGCTGGAGATGAATTAGATTTAGATGTTGTACGTCGTGGAGAATTAACACCAGTATTTTTTGGATCAGCATTAACTAACTTTGGTGTGGAACCATTCTTGGAACATTTCTTAGAAATGACTACATCACCACTTGCTAGAAATTCAAGTGGTGGAACTATTGATCCATTTGATGATAAGTTCTCTGCTTTTGTATTTAAAATTCAAGCAAATATGAATAAGGCTCATAGAGATAGAATCGCATTTATGAGAATTTGTTCAGGTAAATTTAATAAAGGTGAAGATGTATACCACATGCAAGGTGGAAAGAAGATTAAATTAGCTCAACCACAACAATTTATGGCTCAAGATAGAGAAATTGTTGAAGAAGCTTATGCAGGAGATATAATCGGTGTATTTGATCCAGGTATATTTTCAATTGGAGATACACTATGTGCACCATCAAAGAAATTTAAATTTGAAGGAATTCCAACTTTTGCACCAGAACATTTTGCAAGAGTAAGACCAGTAGATACTATGAAGAGAAAGCAATTTATAAAAGGTGTTTCTCAAATCGCCCAAGAAGGAGCTATCCAAGTATTTAAGGAAATTCACATTGGTATGGAAGAAATAATAGTTGGAGTTGTTGGTGTGCTTCAATTTGAAGTATTAGAATACAGATTAAATAGCGAATATAATGTTGATGTTAAAATGGATAGATTAGATTACAGATATGTAAGATGGATTGAAAATAAGGATGTTAACATGGATTCATTAAACTTAACTTCTGATACTAAGAAGGTTAAAGATTTTAAGGATAGAAATCTTCTTATATTCCAAAATGACTGGGGTATAAGCTGGGCACTAGAACATAATAAGGGATTAATCTTATCTGGTGTAGGAAAAAGTGAGGACTAAAAACTATCTATTAATAGATTTATATTACAAGTAAATATGTAAAAATAATGAGAGCTTAGGCAGATTAAAGAAAATAACAAGTCCAAAATGTCATGATTATTTTTTTTATGTGCTTTAAAAGCTCTCATTATTATTATATAAATTCTAGGAACTAAAAGCCTTTATAGGAACCATATAAAATCACATCTTCTGCATCACCAGATTGAATAGGAGGGCTTACAGCAATATTATACGTTTTATCTATAGGAAGAGGAGTATTATTTAAGGAATTATCATACTCATCTGATACATAATAATGATTTACTTGTCCACTAGAAGCGCGAGTTACTTGTAAATCTACAACTATATAATAAACTGATGTTGGAGCTACAGTTCCTGTCACTCGTACCGTTCTAGTAATGGAGGTATTTGAGGGGAATGGATTGCAATTACCTCCGCAAGCTTCTTTACAAACTTTAAATAAAATCGATTCAAGTTCTTCTTTGCATATTTTTATATATTTCTCACAACAATCATCTTTGAAGTATTCATCGTTATATTTTTTTTTACAACAATCCTTAGAATATTTATTAGTACATTCCTTTTTCAAACATTTATTGGGGGAATATGGATCATAATTTACTATTATAAATGGCATAAGATAGTTGTCTGAACTTTTTACAGATCCGAAGCTTGTGAGTATATCTTCATTTCTTCCATATAGTATTATACCCTTATTTTTTAAACTATTTTTTACCCATGACGAAACTATTGTTGTAATATCTATTGTTACTGATATATTATCTGTCAATGGATAAAAGTTTATTACAGTATAATGATCATAATTAGGAGAATTATTATAAGTTGTATAAGTACTGAAGTATTCATAGAGCGGACTTATGGAGAATTTTTTACTAGTATCATAATAAAAATTATCAGTTTTGAAAAGCGTAAGCTTTGCATTATGAACTGTAGCATTAGTAGGTATTGATGAGATATCCCAAAACAAATAACTGTAGTAGTTATAGTTACCATCAGCGCCTACTATTATTTTATCTTCATTTAGACTTTTATCAGAATATTTATTTGTAATGCTTAGGCTTTTAATAGCTGGAATTGTAATACTATTCATTATTAACCTCCATTTCTCCGATACTATTGCAATATTATAGTATTACTTCACATTACTTAAAAACAGGTTCCACTTTAATATAGTATATGAGATCTATAAAAAGGAGTGAATAAACATACTATTCAAATTTTATACAAATAGCTGAGTACTTTATGTGGAATTATTTTCAAAGATAATTAGAAGATTAAGATATACTGTATGTTATATTTAACACAATGAAAAAATAATAAGTTCATCAGTCAAGATTATTTAATTCTTTAGAGAAAATTATAATACAGTCAAATACGTGGATGACTTTTAGAAGTATGTTAAACTCACACCTTGCGAAGCAGATTTTTTATAAAAATTATATAGGCATATTAAAAACATGGAGTCGGATATTAGACTCCATGAAATTTATATTATGGTTCTTATTAATGTTTGAAGCTATTTATAACGGTTGTCGAACTAACTGATTGGGTACCAAATAATTTAGGAGTAATAATTATCTGATAGTTACCAGCCCCAGCCCATACTTCAGCAGTAGCTCTTGTAGCGCTAGCAGCAACTTGAAATGTTTTATAAAAAGTTTCATGACCACCATTACGAGAAGCAACGGCTTGTATTTCAATAAAACCTGCATCATTGTGTGCAGGGATAGTTCCTGTAGCATAAATTGTTTGAATAGTGCTGTTTTGAGGCGTATCAAAACTTGCCATTAAATAACATCTCCTTTAATTGATTCCTTAGATTTTTTGTATATTTATAGTATATTATATTATTGTTTTTTAATTGTGATACAGCAATACATAATTTAGTGGGGGAAGTAAATTATCTTAAATTTATGATTAAAAGAATTCTATTGATCAATTTGTATTAAGTTAAGGCACGTAAAAATAAATAACAAGTCCAGTTTGTCATGGATATTTTTCATCAGATAAATTGACTATTATTTTTTTGAATACGCTAACATTAAACTCATTTAGAAGTAAGATTCAAAAAAAGTCAATAATAAGAAATAATAAATCATAATTTAAATCAGCAGAGAGTAGAATATTATAATCAGAATTTTGGAGTGGTTTAATGAAAGACAACTTGGTTAATATTGTAATGCAATCAAAGGATGAATTAATTAATGATACTGAAAATTTAAAAGAAGATATTTCATGTGTCGTAAAAGATAAGATGAAATTGGCGTTTTTTGTAAGGCTAGGATTAGATAGTTTTTTAGGCGATATTATTGAGGGTCTGTCACAAGAATATGAGATAAAAAAAATTATAGTAACAGAATATAAGCAAATTGAAGATGGTATGCAATGGGCAGATATTTGCTGGTTTGAATGGTGTGATGAATTAATAGCATATGGAAGTAAATTAGAGTTAGCTAGAGAAAAGAAAGTTATATGTAGGCTTCATAGTTATGAAGCCTTTACAGATTATATTAATAATGTGACTTGGAACAGTATAGACAAGCTAATAGTAGTAGGAGCACATATAAAAGATTTTATTGTTGAAAATTTTAACATAGATGAAAAAATAATTAGTGTTATCCCAAATGGAATAGATGAAAAAAAATGGACATATAAAGAGCGAGAAAATGGATTTAATATAGCTTATGTAGGATATATTAATTATAAGAAAGGTCCTATGCTTTTATTGCATACATTTAAGGCTATTTATGATGAGGATAATAGATATAAATTATATATTGCAGGAGTTTTTCAAGATAATAGAGATGTACTTTACTATAATCAAATGGTTAGAGAATTAGGATTAGAGAATAATGTTATATATGAAGGCTGGCAGAATGATCTAGATAAATGGCTTGAAGATAAAAATTGTATTTTATGTACAAGTGTTCTTGAATCACAAAATATAAGCGTAATGCAGGCCATGTGCAAAGGAATAAAACCAATAATACATAATTTTGTAGGGGCTAGAGTAATATATCCATCTCAATATGTATGGAATACGATAACTGAAGCTGTCGAAATGATTTCTGATAAAAATTATACTTCAAAAGTATATAGGGCATTTATTAAAGAAAGATATTCATTAAATGATCAATTAATAAAAATTAAAGATCTATTGATTAGTTCGTCCGAAAAAGGATCTAAAGAAAATTTGAATTATATAAATCCAGATCATTTAAGGAAAAGTAGTGACCAAGTTGATTTAATGAAAACAAAATTTATGGTAAATTCAGATGACATGACTAATACAGAAGCATTATTTGATTATTTATTAAGCATCAATGATGAAGAAAGCTATATGAAATATTTAAGTGAGTGGTTTATAAGAAGTAAATATGAATTAACATTCAAATTCAATTATTATTATGGAAATATGTATAGGAGATTTACTAGTTATTCAAGATTTAAATATATGCAACAAAATGTATACGAGGAAATGGATAAAATCGGGGAAAGAATTTTAGATGAGAATTATTTGACTTATTTTAATAATAAAAAAATGAGTTTAAAAGAAAATAAGAGAAAGATTTTATTTATATTAAATGGTTTGGATATACATCAGAGTGTAACACAATTCTTTATAAATTATTTAGAAAGTTCTGAGAATGCTAAAGATAGATATTCAGTATTGAGTCTTTTAAACAAGAATGAATTTAATAATAGTAAAGAAAGTATAGAATATTTTAATAAGTTAAATGTAAATTTATTTGTACCAATTAGCAATTGTATTGAGGATAAAATTAAAGAATTCTACACCTATATAAGTGAAGAAAATTTTGATTATGTAGTATATCAAAGTTTATATTTTGCACCGATAGGAATATTGTTATACCCATTATTAAAAAAGGTTTGTGAAATTATTGGAAAAATTCAATTTCAACAGCCGGAAGATTATTTTGATAAGAAATTAGATTTTTGTTACACGTATATTAAAAAAGATAATTGCTGTGAAAATATATTTGAATTAATCTCACCAATAAATACTGAGTTAGTGGATAAAAATCTTAATATAAGAACTTTATTTAATATTGATAGGAAGAAAAAAGTAGTAATTTCAATTGGAAGGTCTATAAAGTATAAAAACAATGAATTTTGGAATTTTGTAATTAAGCTTATTAATGAAATAGATGACATATGCCTTGTTGTATTTGGAGGCGATTATAGCGAGTTTGAAGAATATGTTCCAAGTAAATTAATCCAGGAATGCAAGGTGATTTTTGCAGGATTTAATTTAGAAGCATCATCATATCTAAAAAGTTGCGATTTTTATTTGAATTCATATCCTGGTGGAGGATACTCTTTAGAAGAAGCTTATTATGCAGAATTGCCTATTATTACTTTTTATAAAGAAGAAAATAATGAAGCATTTGATGTAATGAATGCTAGTTATATGGCTCCAGCATATTTATATAATAATGCAAAAACTATTTTCCCTAAAACAGGTGATTTTGATAAATTATTAAGTTATTCTAAAAAATTAATTCAAGATAAAAGCTTTAGAAATACTGTGAAAATGAATAGAAAAATAGAAAGCAATAATTTAAAATTTGAGTATTTTGTAAAAGAGTTTGAAAAATATATAGATAATATAGCAAATAATAATGGGAGAAATAATAAATGATAAAAAGTAAAAAAATATTTCTAACAGGTGGTGCAGGCTTTATAGGCACAAAGTTGTGCGAAAAGCTTAGCAGTAATAATGAATTATTAATATATGATAATTTAAAGAGAAACTCGATTAAAAATACAAAATTATTAAATAAAGATAATATAAAATTAGTTAAAGGAGATATTTTAAATTTTAATTTTTTAAAGCATGTCATAGATGAATTTAAACCTAATATAGTAATCCATTTAGCTGCGATTGCAGGAATAGATACTGTTATAAAAAATCCAGTGAGTACTATGAAGGTCAATATGATTGGAACTTATAATATTCTTGAATCATTAAAAAATCAAAAAATAGAAATATTTATAGATTTTTCAACTTCGGAGATATTTGGATCTTATGCATATAAAGTTGATGAAGCTCATACAACAAATTTAGCTCCTGTAGGGGAAGCAAGATGGACTTACTCAGTCTCAAAACTTGCAGGTGAACATTTAGCTTATAGTTTTTATAAGGAGTATGGACTTCCAATCGTAACAATAAGGCCTTTTAATATATATGGAGATGGTCAGGTTGGTGAAGGCGCGATTCATCAATTTGTTGTAAGAGCCATCAAAAATGAACAGATACAAATTCATGGCGAAGGAAATCAAATACGATCTTGGTGCTATATTGACGATTTTATAACAGGAGTAATGTTATGCTTAGATAATGAGAAAGCAATAGGACAAGCATTTAATATTGGAAATCCAAGAGGAACTATTACTATAGCTATGCTTGCAAAATTAATAAAGAGAATAGCAAAGTCTAAATCTGAAATTGTTTATGTACCAAAGAATTATGTGGATATAGAACTTAGAAGTCCAAGCATAGAAAAAGCTAAAGAGATTTTGAAATTTGTACCTAAGTATGATTTAGATGAGGGGTTAGAAAGAACAATTAAGTGGTATAGAGGTGTTCTAAATGATTAAACTCGCTTCTCCAGATATAGGGCAGGAAGAATTGGATGAAATAAAAAAAGTTTTTGATTCAAAATATTTGGTACAAGGAGATAAAGTAGAAGAATTTGAAAATCAATTAAAAGAATATTTAAATGCTAAATATTGTTTTGCTGTTAGCAGTGGAACTGCTGCATTGCATTTAGCTTTGCTTGCTATTGGAATAAAGGCAGATGATGAAGTTATAGTACCTGATTTTACTTTTCCAGCAACAGCTAATGTAGTAGAGATTGTAGGTGCTATAACTAAGTTTGTAGATATTAAACTAGATAGTCTATGTATAGATACAGATAAAATAGAGAATGCAATTACTGATAAAACAAAAGCAATAATACCTGTTCATGAATTTGGACAGTCAGCAGATATGGATAAAATAGTGACCATAGCTAAAAAATACAATTTAAAAATCATAGAAGATGCTGCGTGTGCACTTGGAGCGGAATATAAAGGGAAAAAGGTCGGAACGATTGGAGATATTGGTTGTTTTAGTCTTCATCCAAGAAAAGCTATAACAACGGGTGAAGGTGGAATCGTAGTTACAAATAATTCTAAATTAGCAGAAAACATTAGAATACTCAGAAATCATGGACTGAACTATAAAAACGGGAAAATAAGCTTTGTAGAGGCAGGTTTAAATTATAGAATGACAAATATCCAAGGAGCTATTGGAACAGTACAAATGAAAAAATTAGAATTAATAAATGAGAGAAGAATTGAATTAGCAAATAAGTATAATAATTTGCTTAAAAATGTGAAGTTTATAACATTACCAGAAGAAAAAAGTTATGAAAAACATGTTTGGCAGACATATCATATACTTTTAGATAAAAGAATTGATAGAGATAAATTAATTATAGAGTTAAAAGATAAAGGAATAGAAACTAATTTTGGTGCTTATGCTGTACATGAAGAGCCTTACTATAAAGAGAAATATGGGTATGAAAATTGTCAATTTTACAATTCTGTATATGCTCATAAGCATGGAATAGCATTACCTTTGCATAACAATATTTTGTCGAAAGAGATAATTTATATTGTATCAGAATTGGAGAAAATATTAAATGAATAATAATATAATAATGTATTTCAAAGAAAATGGAATGATAAATCCAAAGAGAAGTATTAATCTAATATGCAAAGCGATAAAATTTACTAAATTGGATTTAAGTGGACTTATAGTTTTTACTGAGGCTGCATGTGGGGAGTTTATATATACGCCTATAATAGCAGCAATGGCTGGGGCTAAAAAAGTGTATGCAATAACTAAAGACTCAAAGTATGCATCTAAAGATGAGGTGAAAAAGAAAACAATGCTATTTGCTGAACTTTGTGATGTTGTAGATAAAATAGAGATAGCATTTGATAAGAGGAATATTAATCAAGCTGATATAGTAACTAATTTAGGTTTTGTAAGACCTATTGATAAAGAAACAATAGATATGATGAAAGAAAATGCAGTGATTCCATATATGTGTGAAACATGGGAATTAAGAAATGAGGATATAGATATAGAGTATTGCAAACAAAAAGCTATTAATGTAATGGGAACAAATGAAAATTATCCAGGATTAGATACATTCAAATTTAGTGGTCCACTTGCAGTGAAGATGTTATTTGATGTGGGCATAGAGATTTATAAAAGTAAGATTGTAATTGTAAGTAATGATAATTTTGGACAGATTATATACACCACATTATCAAAATTGTCATCAGATGTAGTTGTGATAAAAAATTTATTAGAAGAAAACCATGATTTATTAATAAATACAGATGCTTTAATTGTAGCAGATTATACTTCAGAAAAATGTTTTATAGGCATGAATAATTCAGAAATAACATCAAAGAAATTGAAATCATTGTCAAGTTTTATAACAGTGATACAGTATTCTGGGATAGTGGATATTGACGATTTAAAAGAAAACTGTATAAATTTTTATCCAGATTATAAAGTTGGAAATTATAGAATGGGCAAAACATTAGCATATTTAGGACCTAAACCAATAATTGATTTACATTGCGCTGGACTTAAAGTTGGAGAAATCATGTATAAAAATAGTAAAAAACATATTAGAAATAAATTGTGTCAAGAATTTTTATAAGTAGGAGGAAGGTGAAAAATGAAATTATCTGAATTAGTTAATAAGATAGAGAATATTAGTATTTATAATGATGGAGAATTTGATAATCTTGATTATTCAAACTCTAAGACGAGAAGTAGGATTTTAACATTTATTAATAATGAAAAATATATACACACATTATCAGAATCTGTAACTTGTATAATATGTGATGCTAAAATAGCTAAAATACTTCCTAATAAATATGGGATTTGTTTATCAGAGAATCCACGTTTAAGTTTTTACTTAATCCATAATTGTTTATGCAGAGATCTTAACTTATATAATAAAGAAGAGTTTGAAACTATTATAGGAGATAATTGTATAATACGTGATAGGAAAGGTATAAGCAGAAAAAATGTAATTATTGGTAATGGTGTAACTATAGAGGAAAATGTTATTATTAGAGAGAACGTTAAAATATTGGATAATTCAGTGATTAGATCTGGAGTTATACTCGGAGGTGAAGGATTTCAGTTTAATAAAGAAGGAAGAATTTTTTTTATTGAGCATTGTGGCGGTGTAGAAATAGGTAGGAATGTTGAGGTGCAATACAATACCTGTATTGATAAAGCAATGTTTCCATGGGATAATACTGTAATTGGAGAAGAAACAAAAATTGATAATTTAGTACATGTAGGACATGGAGCAAAGATTGGTAAAAGATGCTTAATCGCAGCTAATGCATTAATTGGTGGGAGTTCAATCATTGGAAATGATTGTTGGATTGGTGTAAGTGTAACTATATCAAATGGACTTATTGTAGGTAATAATGTGAGTATTAAAATAGGAGCTGTTGTTACTACCAATATAGGAGATGGAAGCGCTGTTTCAGGAAATTTTGCAATAGAACATAGCAAATTTATTAAATTTATTAAGAGTATAAGATGAATTGTATATTTATGCTTTATGTGTAGTTATAGAGTTAACGTTCAAGATAAATGATGTAGTAGTAGTCAAAAATCTAGATAGCAATGTTGTGGTTGCTGGAAATCCAGCTAAACTATATAATAACAGTTAAATAATAATAAAGAATAAGAATGGGATAACATATACTTTTCTTTGGTATATGTTATCCCATTCTTATTT
This sequence comes from Clostridium beijerinckii, assembly GCF_018223745.1. Classification (NCBI taxonomy): domain Bacteria; kingdom Bacillati; phylum Bacillota; class Clostridia; order Eubacteriales; family Clostridiaceae; genus Clostridium; species Clostridium beijerinckii. Next base: position 5,279,166 of record NZ_CP073653.1, on the reverse strand, counting down.
TTTAAATATACTGCAAAATCAAAGAACTAATTAATAAGAAAAACATATTATATTATTGAACTTAGGCACATTCAAATAAATAATAGATACATTTGCCTTAACTGAAAAAAATTTACTAACCAGGGGAGAATTTAATGTTAGATAAGGATAACTTGATTTATAAGATTAATAATAAAACAGCAACTATAGGTATTGTTGGGTTGGGATATGTAGGTCTGCCTTTAGCGGTTGAATTTGCAAAAAGTGGATATAAAGTATTGGGATTTGATATTCAAGAAAAGAAAGTTAATATGATTAATAATGGTGAAAATTATATTAGCGATGTTATGACTGAAGAATTAAAGTTTGCAATTAAAAATAGAAGATTAAAAGCGAGTAATGAAATTAAGTTTTTGAAAGACACAGATGTAATATTAATTTGTGTTCCTACTCCATTAGATAAATATCAACAACCTGACATAAGCTATGTTAAAGAATCTACAGAATCAGTTGGAAAGTACTTGCATGAAGGGATGCTCGTAATTCTAGAAAGTACAACCTACCCAGGAACTACTGAAGAATTAGTATTACCTACATTAGAGAAAATGTCTGGTTTAAAGTGTGAAAAAGATTTTTACTTAGCGTTTTCACCTGAAAGGGTGGACCCGGGAAATTCAATATATAATACTGCTAATACAGCAAAGGTAGTCGGAGGAGTAGGAAGAGATAGCACGGAAATAGCAGCAGAATTATATAGAAAAGTTTTAAATAGCGAAATTTTTGAAGTATCTACGCCAAGAGTAGCTGAAATGGAAAAAATTCTTGAAAATACTTATAGAAATATAAATATTGGATTAATTAATGAAATGGCAGTTATATGTAATAAGATGAATATAAATATTTGGGAGGTTATAGAAGCAGCAAAAACTAAGCCTTATGGGTTTCAAGCATTTTATCCAGGTCCCGGGCTTGGCGGGCACTGTATACCATTAGACCCATATTATTTAACATGGAAAGCTCGAGAATACGATTATCACACAAGACTTATAGAAACCTCAGGAGAAATCAATAATTTTATGCCTCAATATATAGTGCAAAGGTCTGCTACTATATTGAATAAATTTAATAAAGCTTTAAATAGGGCAAATATCTTGATATTAGGAATTGCCTATAAAAGTGATATAGGCGATTATAGAGAAAGTCCAGCGCTTAAGATAATAGAAAATTTTCAAAAGCAAGGTTCAGAAGTAAAATTTTATGATCCATATATATCATCTTATATGTATAAAGGAGAAGAGCATTATGGAATAAAATTGACACAGGAAGTATTAAGGAATGCAGATTTAGTTATTATAACCACTGCCCATAAAAAATATAACTATAGTTTTATTCAAGAAAATTCTATATTCATATTTGATACAAGAAATGCAACTAAAAATGTTCAAAACAAAGATAATATTGAATTGCTATAAGATACTAAAAATATCTATGGAATTAAGAATATATTCCATAAGATAGGAGGATTGCATGAAGAATCAAGTAAGTTTGTGTATGATTGTAAAAGATGAAGAAGAATATTTACCTAAATGTCTCAAAAGTATTAAAGATATTGTTGATGAAATAATAGTAGTTGATACGGGTTCTACAGATAAAACAGTAGAAATTGCCCAAAATTATGGTGCGAAGATTTATTACTTTAAATGGAATAATAATTTTAGTGAAGCCAGAAATGAATCTTTAAAATACGCTACAAAAGATTGGATATTCATATTAGATGCAGATGATGAGTTGAGTTTAGAGGGAAGAGAAGCCTTTAAAGTATTACTAGATATGGAATTAGATGAAAAAGCAATTTATCATTTTGAAACATTAAGTTACTATGGAAGTGTGATAGAAAATGGTAATATTGCTGTAAATTTAAATCCACGGTTATTTAAAAATTATCGTGGTATTCATTATGAAGGGGAAGTTCATAATCAATTAATTAGGGTAGATGGAGATTATAATGCTGTTTGCAATGATGTAAAAATATATCATTATGGATACCTTGATAAAAGAATCATTTCTAAAGATAAAAGAAATAGAAATATACCTATTTTGAATGAGCAAATTAAAAAAGATCCTAATAATAAATTTGCTTATTTTAATTTAGGAAATGAATATGGGGCAGAAGATGATACGAATAAAGCGTTGGAATGCTACTATAAAGCCTATGAAAATTTTACTCCCAATATAGGTTTTGGTTCATTATTGATATTACGAATAATTGTCTCTAATTTAATATTAAAAAAATATGATGAAGCTTTAAAATTTATAAGTATAGGGAATTCAAATTATCCCAAATGTACAGATTATTATTTTTATGAATCGATTGTTTGGAAAGAGATGGATAGACCTACTCTTCAAATAAAGGCATTGAACAAATGTATTGAACTTGGTGAACCGCCTTCTGAATTTAAATTTATATTCGGAACATGGAGTTATAGAGCTTATTATGAGTTGGGGAAGGCTTATATGAAATATAAGGATTATTATACTGCTTATAATTATTATGTTGATGCATTGAAATCAAAACCTGATTATATTGAACCTTTATATGATATAGCAGATGTATTAAAAGCACAAAACGTATCACTGGAAGAGATGAAAAGAATAATGGAAGAGTTTTTTCCAGAAGACAAAAAGGTTCATTATGGAACTATTGCTGATTTATTTTATCATATTGGATATTACAACATAGCATTAGAATATATAAAAGAATATGAAGAATCAGTAAATGTTACTGAAAATACAATCATGTTAAAATCAAGATGTCTTATAAGAACTGGAGATTTTAAAGAATGTACTAGTATAAATTATAATGATAAAAAAAGCTCAAATTATGTAATTTTGTCTATGTATAAAGTTTTAAGTTTCGTATTACTAAATAGATATGAGGATTCATTATTTATAGTAAATAGTTTTAACGCAAAGAATTTATCTAATTATGATAAAAAGTATTTAGGAGTATATTCTGAATTAATAAAATTAGTAACCCAAAAATCAACAAGTATGTTGTCAGAGGATGAAAATGATAAAGAATATATGAATATAATTTTAGAAGTTATAGAAATATTGCTTATAAATAATAAATTTGATGAATTAACAGTAGCAGTTAATTTGCTGAATTTAGTAAACACTAAATATGCATTACTTTATCTTGGAAAATTATATTATAAACATGGGTATGTTGATCTTGCGAAGAAAGAAATATTAAGATCAATAAAAGAAGTAGATATATATGATGCAGAAGGATTAGATATATTAAAATACTAAATTAGTTAATAGAGGTATTCAAACAATAGATCATACTTATGGGATAGTTAACCGAAATTCAATAAATTTTTGTTCCATAGGGCTATGAAATTTTTAATAAAAGGTCTCATGTGCAAGGTTGTGCCAATTTTTGCATAATTCTAACATAAAATTAGGACAAGCAAAAAACGCATAACCTTGTATTAGGAACTCTCACAGTTTAGATTCAATGATTGTTTCACGAAATGTATGTAATTTCTAGTATGGAAACACATTCTAATTAGAAGTCTAATTAATTGTTTATCTATAGAAATTTTTTGAAAATTTATTGTATTTATTAGATAATAATGGTGAATTGTCATTCTTTATGTGATATTTATGTTTTGTTGAATTATTATATTACAAAGGAATGACTTAATTATTTTATAGCAATAAAGAATCTGTACTTTCGATAAGTTAACACATAACTTATAGTTATAAGCTGCATTTTAATACAACATCTTTGCCACCAGAAACTTGTTTGCCAATAATGGGACTTAATGATTTTAATTTGTCATGATTTACTATTATAACTGGAGTTATCAGTGATAATCCTTTGGATTCTATAAGTTTTCTATCTATTTTTAAAATAGGTGTACCAGCAGTTACTTTAGTATTAACAGATTTTAGAACTTCAAATCCTTCACCATTTAATGAAACAGTTTCTAAGCCTACATGGACTAATAATTCAATTCCATTACTAGTGGTTATTGCAAAAGCGTGTCCACTATCCATTATTAATGATATAGTACCATCACAAGGTGCGACAACTATATCGCCAGTAGAGTTAATTGCAATTCCATCACCTGCCATTTTTTCTGCAAATACTGGATCAGGAACTTCGCTTAGATCTATAGTTCTTCCTGAAATAGGAGCAATTATAGTTAATGGTTTCTTAAAAAAATTAAACATAAATATATGACTATATTAAAGATATTTTTAGATATATTCTACTTTATTAGGATATATAAGGAGAAAATATTTCTAAACGATAATCTTCAAAAAGTCATTCACCTCTCTTTCGTGTATTCTAATTATTATATAACGTTAACATAATTACAATGAATTATACTAGTCAACTTTCTTATTGATATGTGTATTCTTAAGTAGAATGCGTAAAATAAAATCACAAGATTCAACTAAGGTGTATTAAGTATAATATAGGTTAATTTTACTTATATTTTATTTAAAAGCAATAGTATTACATAATAGTGTGAAAATTCACGTAAAAAGTGAAAAATTTCATAAAGATTAGTTTAATTCCTAAAGTACTACAGAATATTGATAATGAAAAATGATAATGTTAACATGAAATTGTAGAAAACAGAGAAAGGATGAAGAAAAAATGATGCAGAAAATTCAAAAATTCGGTGGAGCGATGTTTACACCTGTTCTACTTTTTTCATTTGCAGGTATTATAATTGGTATAGGAACATTATTTACTACACAGACAATTATGGGAGGATTAGCAGATCCAAGTAACTTGTGGTTTAAATGCTGGAATGTAGTTTTACAGGGTGGCTGGACTGTATTTAATCAATTACCATTATTATTTGTAGTAGGGCTTCCAATAGGAATGGCAAAAAAGCAAAATGCAAGATGTTGCATGGAGGCATTCGTATTATATTTAACATTTCATTATTTTCTAAGCACTATCATTTCACAGTGGGGCGAATTTTTTGGAGTTGATTTCTCTGCTCAAGTAGGAGGAACTAGCGGTCTCACCATGATAGCCAATATTAAGACATTGGACATGGGAATGATTGGTGCATTACTCATTTCAGGACTTGTAATTTATTTACATAACCGTTTTTTTGATACTGAATTACCAGAATGGTTGGGAACGTTTAGCGGATCTACATTTGTATTTATGATCGGATTCTTTGTTATGATTCCAGTAGCAGTTCTTGCGGCATTTATATGGCCTAAAATTCAACTTGGAATGCATAGTTTTCAAGGTTTTGTAAAAGGTGCAGGGGCATTAGGTGTATGGGTGTTCATCTTCTTAGAACGTGCTTTAATTCCATTTGGATTACATCATATACTGTATTCTCCGTTTTATTATGATAATGTTGTAGTGCCAGGAGGTCTTTATTCTTACTGGGCAACAAAGTTACCAGAAATAGCAGCTTCTAAAGCCTCTTTGAAATCGTTATTACCAGAAGCAGGATTTACAGCTACAGGATACTCTAAAATTTTTGGATGTCCAGGTATTGCATTAGCATTTTATGCAACAGCAAAACCTGAAAAGAGAAAAAAGGTATTGGCGTTACTAATACCTATTACATTAACTGCAATTTTGTGTGGTGTAACAGAACCAATTGAATTTACATTTTTATTTATTTCACCAGTGCTATTTGTAGTACATGCACTACTTGCAGCAACAATTTCAACAACTATGTATATTGTGGGGATTGTAGGAATATTCTCTGGTGGAGCTATTGAAATGGCTTCTTTAAATTGGATTCCTCTAATGGGAAATCATTGGGTCCAATATTTACTCCAGTTTGCTATAGGACTTTGTTTTACAGGAATTTGGTTCATAGTATTTAGGACCTTAATTTTGAAATTTAACTTTAAAACTCCTGGTAGGGAAGATGAAGAAGAAGATATAAAATTTCATTCAAAAGCAGAGTATAGAGAGAAAAAAAGTGATTCAAAAGATAGTAGTAAGTCAGTATTTGCAGAAAATATCTTAGTTGGATTAGGCGGAAGAGATAACATTGTTGATGTTACAAATTGTGCAACTCGTTTAAGAGTAAATGTAAATGATCCATCTCTTTGTAAGGATGATCCTTATTTTAAATCTATTGGAGCTCATGGATGTTCTGTAAATGGAAAATCCTATCAAGTTATTGTTGGATTGAAAGTTGCGCGAGTAAGAGAAGACTTTGAAGCGTTACTGTAAAGATAGTTGGAGAAGTTAAGCTTAAAAATGTATGGTATATAATTTCACTTTTATTTTTATTGATTGAACATTAAAAGCATATAATTCTTGGTTAAAGAATGTCTTAAAAATAAACGGAATAAAGTCTTTTAGTACTATTTCAGGTGGAATTATAGTGATAGATTAGTATGCATTTGCTTATCTGCTAATTTTAGAATTAATATGCAACAAACAATATTTTTAAATAAATTAAAAGCTGATTTCTGCGTAGCAGAGGTCGGCTTTTTATTTTATAAATCATATATCATTGAAGGATTTAGAGTTATGTAAAATCTAGTTTTAAATTTCAACTAGTTAAAAAAATATATAATTTCATAACAGAAATTTCCTGTGAAAAGTCACAGAAAATGTTAAGAAATACACTTGAAATGCTTATTTCCCTAAAGGCTTCATATATATTGTAAGGTACCTTTCTCGGGTGTATTATGTACTCAGAAAAGATAACAAAGCAAAAAATAAGCAGGTTTTGGAGGAAGAAAAATGGCAAAGAAGAAGTATTCAATTACAGTAGCAGGTGGAGGAAGTACGTTTACACCAGGAATTGTACTTATGCTATTAGAACATATGGACAGATTTCCAATTAGATCTATTAAATTTTATGACAATGATGCAAGTAGACAAGAAACTGTAGCAAAGGCATGTGAAATTCACCTAAAAGAACATGCTCCAGAAATTGAATTTGCATATACAACTGATCCAGAAACAGCATTTAGTGATATAGATTTCGTATTAGCTCATATCCGTGTTGGAAAATATGCAATGCGAGAGAAAGATGAGAAGATTCCACTAAAATATGGAGTGGTAGGACAAGAAACTTGTGGACCAGGAGGGATTGCATATGGGATGCGTTCTATTGGAGGAGTTATTGAAATACTAGATTATATGGAAAAATATTCGCCAAATGCTTGGATGTTAAATTATTCAAATCCAGCAGCTATAGTGGCAGAAGCAACAAGAAGATTAAGACCAAACTCAAAAATATTAAATATTTGTGATATGCCAATTGATTTAGAAGAAAAAATGGCAAGTATGTGTGGCCTTAAATCTAGAAAAGAAATGCAAGTATCATATTATGGATTAAACCATTTTGGATGGTGGTCAAAAATTTATGATAAAGATGGAAATGATTTAATGCCACAAATTAAAGAACACATGGCAGCAAATGGATTTGCAGATGCATTATCAGATACAAATCAACATGTAGATGAAAGCTGGGTACACACTTTTCAAAAGGCAAGAGATATATTTGCAGTAGATCCAACAACAATTCCAAACACATATTTAAAATATTATTTATTCTCAGATTATGTGGTGGAAACTTCGAATCCAGAATATACTCGTGCAAATGAAGTAATGGATGGAAGAGAAAAACATGTATTTGGAATATGTAAAAAAATTATTGAAAGTGGTACAAGCAAAGACGGAGGTTTTGAAGTGGATGCACATGCAACATATATTGTAGATTTAGCATGTGCAATAGCTGAAAATACAAGGGAAAGATTCTTACTTATAGTTCCAAATGAAGGTGCTGTAGAAAACTTCGATAGAACTGCAATGGTTGAAATACCATGTATCGTTGGAAGTAATGGTTATGAAAGAATATGTCAAGGAAGTATTCCTCAGTTCCAAAAGGGATTAATGGAACAGCAAGTAAGTGTAGAAAAATTAGCAGTAGAAGCATGGATAGAAAGAAGTTATCAAAAGTTATGGCAATCACTTACTCTTTCGAAGACAGTACCAAGTGCAAGAGTTGCAAAATTAATATTAGATGATTTAATTGAGGCTAACAAAGGTTATTGGCCTGAATTAAAGTAATTAGAATATATTACCTATATCAATAAAAAACAATAGCTTATAAAACTTTATTTATATTATATAAAGAAGAGAAATGAGTTCAAGAGGACTTGTTTCTCTTTTTTTTAGAAAAGATATATTAGCCTTTAGTTTTTATTCCAACTAAATTCCAGAATTAATTCATTGAGTATTTACAATAATAGACAAAAGATAAATTATAGAGTAGAATTTAAAGAAACATGAAACAAAGTAGAAAATAGTGGTGGGGAATATTATGAAACTAGATGAACTTATAAACAAATACCATAAGCAATTAAATGAGAATGATTTATATATTTGGAATTATATTTCTAAGCACCGAAAAGAGTGTGAAACTCTTGCTATAGATCAATTAGCACATAAATGTAATGTTTCTAGAACGACTATTCTTAGATTTTCACAAAAATTATCTCTAAAGGGATATGGGGAATTAAAGGTTTATTTAAAGCTTGACAATGAAAAGTCAAAAGAGAATGTTAATAATGTAGAGGCTGTTTGTGATGCATATAATGAAGTAATAAAAAATATAAAGGAAAAGGATTGCACAGATATTTTTGAATTGATTGATAAATCCAGAACACTCTATGTATATGGAATAGGAATGGTACAGTCGTCGATAAAGAAAGAATTTAAGCGTACTTTTTTAACTGCTGGAAAAATATTTTATGACTTAAGTGGTTATACTGAAGCAAATGCTATAGTAGATTTGGCTACGGATGAAGATGTTTTCGTAATTATTTCAGTATCAGGTGAGAATCAATTTATTATGGATTTTGCTAAAAACTTGAAAATTAAAAATATCCCTATTATATCTATAACAAAGTTAAAGGATAATTCCTTAGCTAAATTAAGTGATTATAATCTATATACATCTACAGCTCTTATACCAAGTATATATAATGACATAGATTTTGAATCTTTAACGTCATACTTTATTTTAATTGAAATATTATTTTTGAAATATATGGAATATAAAACACAAAAAAATAAGAAGGAAGAAAAGCATGAAATTGGAAACGTTGATTGATGAAAATTATGAAAAATTAAATGAAAGTGATTTGTATATATGGAAGTATATTTTACACCATAAAAAAGAGTGCCAAACCATGTCAATACAAGAATTAGCTTCTAAATGTAATGTTTCTCATACAACTATTTTACGTTTTACACATAAATTAGGATTACAAGGATATAGTGAAATGAAAATTCATTTAAAATGGGAAGACAAGCAGCGAAATTCATTCGATAATAAAGAAATTGAAAAAACATATAAAGATATTGAGAAGACCATGGAAATTATGAAAGAAAGAGATTTCTACGATGTATTTGAATTAGTTGAGAAGGCAGATAAAATTTATGTTTATGGATCTGGAGCAGTGCAAAAAAATGCAGCAAAAGATTTAAAGCGTAGCATGATTTTTGGCAATAAGTTAATATATGTCATAGAGGGAAGGGAAGAAACTAACATTATTTTAGATGCTTTATCTTCAAAAGATATTTTTTTCTTATTATCTTTATCTGGAAACAATTTATTTATGAATGAGTTTGCGCAAAAGTTAAAGGAAAAAGATGTGAAAATTATTTCTATTACTCAGGTTGGAAATAATGAATTAGCTTCTATCAGTGATATTAGTCTTCAATTCTATACACATCCAATTTCAGTAGGAGAAAATAAAACAAAACTTTATTCAACTACACAATTTTTTCTGATAAATCAAATATTGCTTTTAAAATACTTAGAATATAGATAATGCTTTTAAATCTAACAGCAGATTTATTACTTAAATAAAACTGAGATTCAGGTGAATTTAATCTACACCTGAATCTCAGTTTCATTTTAGCATACTTTATTTCTTCCTGTGCGCTTTGCTAAATATAATGCATTATCAGCTTTGCTTAAGAGAGTATTTATATTTTTTGTTATATCAGGATAAGAACTAATTCCAATGGAAACTGTTATTTTGGCTGTGGCATTATTGTCAAGTTTAAAAGTATTGCATTCTACATTTTTTCTTATCTTTTCGGCAATATCAACTGCATGTTTGTAATTGCAATCTAGTAAAACTGCAGTGAATTCTTCACCACCATTTCTTGAGATAATATCGAAAGTTCTACAAGAATCAATTAAAAGTTTGCTAAGTTGTTTTAATACTAAATCTCCAGAATGGTGTCCATAGGTATCATTAATATGTTTAAAAAAATCAATATCTATCATGAGAATTGATAAGTTTTCTTTCTTTTGTAAGGTGTTTCTAATTGTTTTATCTAATAGTCCATTAAATGCTCTTACATTATTAAGCCCTGTAAGAAAATCCTTTCTCGAGTCGACCTTGAGTTTTTTATACATTTTATTAGTTTTAGAGATGTAGTTTAACTCATAATAAACTACAGTAGAAACCATTATTATAGAAATAACAAAGTTTCCTAGAGCAGGGAGTATAAGATTCATATCTTTTAAAACTAATGAAATCCAAATTATTGTTGATATTATGTTAACTATAGTCATCAAAAAATATTTCTTTGAAAAGTTTATCTTATATCTTGATATAATGGTAAAAATTATTAGTAATATAAATAAATTTCCAGAAGTAATTAAAGAAGAATAATTTATTCCAAAGAAAGTAAGTCTAAATAGTATTATTATAAATACACTTATAAAAGTTGATATAAATCCTCCATAAATTGAAGTGATTATAACAGGAATAATTCTAAAATCTATTATTGTATTGTGAGTCAAATTAATTCCATAAAATATAAGTACACATCCAGATAAACCAGATAGCATGCCAAAGCATAATTTGAATTTTACTTTAGAATTTGATTTTATAAATTCATCATTTAGTATGTGGCTTCCTAAATATAAAAAAGATATAAGAATTGCAGCGTTCGCAAATAATAATTTAAGCATAAATTCTCCTTTCGATCTAACATATCTAGCAGTTATAATCTATACTTCTGATAAAATATATTGTTCAAATTATTATTATGTATTTATTAAATAATAATACTTTTATTTATAAAGTAACAAAACGACAAGATTACTCATATTATTATTATATAAAATCTTTGTACATGGAGAGGAAGAGAATGAGTAACTGTAACTATTGTGATCCTGGCTTTGAAAGTCCCGGAGCAAACACTCTTGGAGCAAATTGTAATGAACCAATTAGTGACCTAACTTTGTCTACAATGGTTGTAGGAAATCAAGAAGCCGTATTAAGTCGTTTAGTAACGGTACTATTATTTCTATATGCATTTACTAACCAAAATTTTATTTGTCATTTAATCAATACTAACGAAAAGCTGTTATGTAACCAAATGTGTCTTACAGATAAATTAGTAGACAATTTAATAGACAACCTAAATGACTGTAAGAGTGATCTTGCAGGTTGTAGGAGACACCATAGTCACTAAAAGAGAGCACTAAAACAGGCTCTCTTTTAATTATGCGCAATAAAATATTTTTGTTTGAAGATATATATACATTATAATTCAGCTTATATATTCTAAGCATATTTGATAATGTGTTTTATTAGAACTCTAGATATAATTTTACTATAAAACAGATATATGATTGTAATTAATTAACACATTTACATATTAAAAATTGATTAAAGCTATGAAATTTATTGATAAAAAACAATAACTGTGGTTTTATTCTAAAAAAGTCCACATTTTTTCAAATTTGCCTTTAATGCCATGACGTTTTTTGTTAAAATCAAATGTAAGGAGGTGGCACACTGTTTTGAATATTAAAAAGAAATTTACAACATTTGCTTTGGCATTTGCAGTTGTATTAAGTTTAATTCCAGGATTAAGTGCACAAGCGGCAACTACTGATTTTAAAATAATTTCAGAAAGTAAGGTTACTGCAAAGCAAGCAAAAAGTTGGGCTAAATCTAAAGGAGCAACAGATACTTTTGCTGATTTAGCAGATCTCTACTTCAAATACGCATCAGAACATGGTGATGTAAATCCAGCAATCGCATATGTACAAGCGGCAAAAGAGACTGGATATGGTAATTTTGGTGGTGTTCTAGATGAAAGTTATCACAATCCATGTGGACTTAAAAATCCATCTGGTGGAGGCGATACTGATAAAAATGCACATCAAAAATTTGAAAGTTGGGATGAAGGTGTACAAGCACATTTGGATCATTTGGCTCTATATGCAGGAGCAGATGGATATCCAAGAAAAGATACGTATGATCCAAGACATTTTGTGACAATTAAGGGTAAAGCAACTACGGTAAATTCTTTGGGTGGAAAGTGGGCACCTAGTGCTACATATGGAGAAGAAGTTAATGCATTATACAAAAATTTAATGGATTATGCTGGAATAGATTATCCAAAAGATAATGGTAAAACTCCAGATAATCAACCATCAAATGCGTCACCAAATCCAGCAACTCCTGAAAGTAAGCCTAGCGCACCAAATGCATCTGATATTATTACAGAGAATAAACCTCAAAGCTCAAATGATACTGTAGACAATAGTGTTAGTATAACATCAAATATTGGTTGGAAGTATGAGAATGGAGCTTGGTATTACTACAAATCAGATACTACCAAAGCAGTCGGTTGGATTAAACCAGATAAAAATTGGTATTACTTAAATGATGAAGATGGTAAAATGACAACTGGCTGGATAAAAGATAATGGAACATGGTACTATATAGATAAATCAGGTGCTATGGCAAAAGGTTGGAGGCAAGTAGATAATAACTGGTATTTACTAAAGGATTCAGGTGTCATGGAAACTGGATTTCAATTTGATGGATCAGGATTATATTATCTAAATGATTCTGGAGCTATGGCTACTTATAATGGTTGGACAAAGATAAATAATAAGTGGTATTACTTTGAGAAAAGTGGAAAGATAAAAACTGGATGGTTCAAGGAAAATGCTAAGTGGTATTATCTTCAAGGCGATGGAAGCATGGTAACTGGTCTTAAAAATATAGACAATAAGAAGTATATGTTTAATGATAACGGAACCATGACTACTGGTTGGATGAAATTGAACAATTACTGGTATTACTTTAATACAGATGGCAGCATGGCATCAGGATGGATTATTGATAATGGAACTTACTATTATTTGTATGAAACCGGAGCTATGGCGAAAGGATGGATTAATCTTGGTGGAGCGTGGTATTATTTAAAAGACAGTGGTACAATGGCGACAGGATGGGTTACATCTAATGGAGATTCGTATTACCTAGATACTTCAACAGGAAGAATGGTTACTAATACAACAATAGATGGATTTAAGATTGGCTCTGATGGGAAAAAGCAGGCTTCATCTAATCAAAATGATGAAGATAGTTCAGGAAATAATACTCCAACAGATCAAGACGATGAAGATAATTCAGGAAATAGCCCTTCAGCAGGAAGTAATTCTTCAAATGGTAAAAAGACTATAGTAATAGATCCAGGACATGATTATGGCAAAGATTACGGTGCTGAAAGCACTATTGATGGAGTTACTTACAGTGAAACAGTTCTAAATATGCAAGTTGCAGATAAGTTAAAGACAGAACTTCAAAATAGAGGATATAATGTGATAATGACGAGAAATCTTGGTGAGCAGCCTTCATATGGCTCATTAGTTGCGAGTCTTACTCATAGGGTTGATGTTGCAAATAATGCTAATGCAGATTTCTTTATAAGCGTACATCATAATTCAGCTGGGGAGACAGCGAAAGGCGTTCTGACTCTTTATAGTTCAGAAGCCCAAGACTCTAAGTTTGGGGGAAAACTAGATAGCAATAGAATAGAAAGAAGTAAGCAAATGGCAACTCTTATAAATAATAATATTGCTAATAAGCTTGGCTTAAATAATAGAGGTGGACAGGAACAAAATTTATTTGTATGTAGAAATACCAATATACCAGCAGTTTTAGTTGAAGTTGGATTTATAACCAATAAAGAAGAAGCAGCAAGATGCGCTGATCCAGCTAGTCAAAAAAAGGTAGCTCAAGCAATAGCAGAAGTTATCGCTGGTAATATTTAAAATTTAATTGTATTAAATTAACTAAGATCCAGGGAGAAAACTAAAGTTGGATATAGTTGAGTTCATACCATCAATATGTATATTATAATTACAAAATTTACAGTAGATAAGTATTAAATAAAGGCTTTGAAGTGTTATTCAATAACATTTCAAGGTTTTTATCTATTTATCAGAGTATGTATTAGCAAAATCGTTGGTTTTAGTAAAAGCATTTATTATTAGTAAGACTAATATTTAGCGAATTGTATAATTAAAGAATATAAAAAATGTAAATTTATGTAGCCTTGTTGCTAAGTTTATGATTATATTCGATAATTTTCCTTAAGATAGTGCCATATAATTGGATATATTAGTACCTAAAATAGAATAAAAGCTTGTACTATATAATAGGCAAACTACTTTTAGGGAAAATTTGTCTATATAATTTTTGTTCTTTAGAACTAAATAGAACGGGGGAAAGCTGTTTTGAAGGCTATTAAGAGATCGACTACATTATTTTTTGCTTTTGTGATAGTTTTAATATTAATTCCTATTACTAGCGTAAAAGCTGCTATCACTGATATTAAGATAGTATCAGAGACGAAAGTAACAGCAAAACAGGCTGAACAATGGGCTAAATCAAAAGGTGCAACAGATGCGTTTATTAATCTGGCAAAGTTATATTGGAAGTATTCGCCAGAGCATGGAAATGTTAATCCAGCTGTGGCATATGTGCAAGCTGCAAAGGAAACAGGATATGGTAAATTTGGAGGAGTTATAAATGAAAGCTACCATAATCCATGTGGATTGAAAATAAGTGCTGGTGGATTGGATAATGATCCAAATGCTCATCAAAAATTCAACACATGGGATGAAGGCGTTCAAGCTCATTTAGACCATCTAGCACTTTATGCAGGTGTAGATGGATATCCAAGGAGTGATTCATATGACCCAAGGGATTTTATTACCATAAAAGGTACAGTAGTAACGGTAAATGCTTTAGGTGGAAAGTGGGCTCCAAGTCTTACATATGGAGAAGAGGTTAATCAATTATATAATGATTTATTAGTATCAGCAGGAATTGTATCAAAATCAGATAATGACACTTCTAAAAATTCTGGTAGTGATAACGACTCAGGCAAAACTGTAGGAACTGATAAGCCTCAAACAAATACAACAGTTCCAAGTGGAATGGAAGCAACCAAGCCAATCCCAGCATCGCCGGATGGTAGTAAAGGTATTTCTTCATCAATAGGTTGGAGATTTGGAAATGGAAATTGGTACTACTACAACTCAGATGGATCTAAAGTTACTGGGTGGATTAAGCCTGATGGTAACTGGTATTACTTATATAGTGATGGAAGTATGGCAAAAGGCTGGAGCCTTTTAAGAGGAAAATGGTATTACTTTAAATCAAGTGGAGCAATGCAGCTTGGATGGATAAAAGATAGCAATAAGTGGTACTATCTTCAAGGAGATGGAAGTATGATTACTGGATTTAACTTGATTGATGGTAGGAAATATTTTTTAGATTCAAGTGGGGCAATGAAGACTGGATGGGTTTCAATTAGTGGACAATGGTATTATTTCAATAGTGATGGAAGTATGCTGACTGGATGGATTAAGCCAGATGGAAGCTGGTACTATTTGTATTCCAATGGAGTTATGGCGACAAATTGGCTTCAGCTTAATGGAACATGGTACTATTTAAGAAGTAATGGCACGATGGCAACAGGCTGGATTTTATCTGGAAATGCCTATTATTATTTATTGCCTGTTTCAGGAGCAATGGCTAAGAATACAGTTATAAATGGATGGCAGATAGGTGAAGATGGAAAAAGAGGAGATAGAATGCCTGGAAGTACAAACGGTAAAGTCATCGTTATAGATCCGGGGCATAACTTTGGCGGTGATGATGGCGCATATTCAACTAATAATGGCATTACATATTCTGAAAGAGATTTAAATATGCAGGTTGCGGATAAGTTAAAAGAAAAGCTTGAGGCAAATGGATATACAGTAATCATGACTAGGAAATCATCTGATAGAGAAGTCTTAGAAGTTAATCAAAGCCTTACTAATAGAGTTAATATAGCAAATAATTCAAAGGCTGATCTATTTATAAGTTTGCATCACAATTCAGCTGATGCAGAATCTGCAAGAGGAGTTGAAGTTTATTACAGTTCAAAATCACAAGATGAAAGTTTTGGTGGTGGATATAGTTACGATAGGCTTTCCAAAAGTATGAATGTAGCTTCATCTATAGCATCATCTCTTACAAATAGTACAGGAGCTATAAATAGAGGTGCTAAAGATGGTAATTTATTTGTATGCAGAAATACTACAATGCCAGCTGTTTTAGTTGAATTAGGATTTATAACAAATACAGATGAAGCTAAAAAATGTGCAGATTCATCATATCAAGATGTAGAAGCAACAGCAATTGCTAATGCAGTTTCAACAATAATTTAAATGATTTTACTGCTGAACAGAATTGGCAATTTAATAGCTATAAAAATATAGTGAGAAAAGTTTTAATACAATATACTGATATAATATTTGGTATATTGTATTATTTTTTATAATAATACTTACAGTAAAGAAGTGAGTTCATATTTAAACTAATAGGTTGTAAAATTTTGCAGGATTTGATTACGAATGTATATCATAAAAAATTAATGGATTATTAATAATATAAATGTTGATAGATCTTATTAATTATACTATATTTTATATTAATAGAATTCAAGAGAGGTGAAGTCCATGGATAGGTTAAGAAGATTTATGTTTGGAAGATATGGTGGAGATGAATTATCTAAAGCATTACTTATTTTATCTTTTATACTACTGTTGATAATGAATTTCGTACCAAAGGATTTAAGATTTTTAACAATATTAGCATATATTCCTGTTATTATATGTATGTTTAGGATATTTTCAAGAAATATATATAAGAGAAGAAATGAGAATTATAAGTATTTAAAAATTAAAAATAACATAGTAATGTGGTTCAAGAATAATATAAATAGAATAAAAACATTAAAAAACTATAAATATTACACTTGCTCAAATTGTAAGCAAAAATTAAGAGTGCCAAGAGGAAAAGGAAAAATTTCTATTACATGTCCGAAATGTAATAGTTCGTTTAAAGGAAAATCATAAAGTGTTTCATTTAGGGAATATGAATAAGATTATAGAAGTTTAATAAAAGTACCTTCCATAATATATAACTGCTGTATTATATTATGGAAGGTTATTTTTTATTTAGATATTAATATAAGATTATTCATTATTTTATATTATATGATTTTTAGGTAAATTTAATGAATACGCCTTAATACATTCATATAAAGGATATAAATGTCTAAAGGCACAAGGAAATGATTCGATAATAAATAATGGAATGTATTTAAAATTAGTAAAATAATAGTAATTTATTATAACATATTAACACATAAGGGATTTATATAAATTTAGATATTTTTTATTTAATATAATTCTAAGATATGTCTTAATATGATGAGATAAATAGGCGAGCGGCTATATATAAACTAAATTTTGAATTTGAAGCACAATTTAAGGAGGACGAGAATGATGAGCAAGATTAAAAAAAGGTTTATAGCGCTAATAGTGGTATTTACAAGTATAATATCACTTATACCACTTGGATTTAATTCAGAAGTGGCAAAAGCGGATGATATACCTGCAGAAGCTACAGCTAGCAGAGTAAATTTAGATGGAACTATGACACCTCTTCCAAGTAGAATAGATAGCACTACTCAAGAAGAGATACATACTGCTAATTCTCTTGAGGATAATTTTGATATATCTCTTAAAAATATTCAAAAGACTCAAGCTGAATTGATACAGCAGGCGAAAGATTCAAAATCATCAATTACTGGAGTAACAAAGCAGGAAATAGTTGTTAAGGCTATAAATGAAGCTATACTAATCAATGATGATGGGACTGCCAATACAGACGGACAAAATGCTGTGGCAGGGATGGGAATAACTTTAAGTTATAGTAACAGTACTGGAAATGGTGGGCCGACTCCTGTAGAAAATGATTCAGAAAGAATAGGAGTAAAGATAACAGGTTTACCAGCAGGTGTTAATAAAATTAAATATTCAGTTAAAATAACAACTTTGTCAATAATATATAAAGAAACTAAAAATTCTGACGGAACTGTAACACAAGATGCAACTCCGGATCCAGCTGGAGAAAAGACAGTTACAAAATATGAAAAAACAATAACAATAGAGAATGGTAAGGATTATGCAACTAACCAAATAAGTGAAATGACATTTAAAGCTTATGTTGGTGATGCAGATGCATTTAATGATAAAGATGAGATTTTAGATGCCACAAAAAATGAAAATAATACAGTGCCATTTTTATATTCGACTACGGTGACACCAGATCCTAATATGAAATTAAGATATAATTTTGATGTGCCAGATTCACTTTCAGCATTAAAATATATCATGACTTTTGGAGATATGATTAATTTAGATAAAGGTGTTGAATTATATAAAAATGGTATACGTGCTGTTGATGGAAGTTTCAGTCTTAATGGACAGAAATTATCTGGAGATTTATCAAATCGAAGTAAGTCAGATTTAATAGTAATTAAGGTAAACTCAGTTACTAATGACAGTAGCTCTACTGTAAAGATAGCGAAGGCATATGCAGTAGAAATTAGATACAATAAATTAGATGCAGAGAAAGATTATAGCTTAAAAAATGCAGGTATAACAAAGCTTGATTTTAATGACGATGATGATGTTAAAGCGTATATTGGAAAGGCATTTACTGTCACAAAAACTACGTCTGGTTTTTCGGAATATAAAGGAAAAATATACGTAGATTCAAGGGCAGGAATGATAAGTATAAATCCTACGTTAATAAGATCTCAATCCAGTAACAATGTAGCATATACTGTGACTAATAATTATAAAGATTCATCAGGGAAGACTAAAACTGAACAGTCGCAGCTCAAAAATGGAAAACAATATGTTAATTTTGATACGAGCTCAGATTATAATCAGATACAGATAGATGCCTATGAGGGCAAAGATGGAAATATAACCAATTCATCACAGATATTAGCGAGATATCTATTAGATGTCGTTGTTATAAATAATGATAATAACTTTACAATGAATTTAGAATTTAGTAAAACTACAGATAGTAATAGTGATGTGGTGTTAACACAACCAGGAGTAACTAAAGCGAATAATGGGGAAGTTAGTTTTACTTTATCTAGGCGTAGTTATGATTTGTATTATGGGTCGCCTAATGCAAATTCAGTTATAGTTTCTTTTACAGGTCATCAAAGTGATAAGCATGAATATATAAAAGTATTTTTTGCGGATGATGTAAATAGTACTAATCTTGAGGAGGCCACTGAATCAGTAAATAATTTGCCTGATAAGGATCTTTTAAGAAGTACTAGCCTTAATGTTAATATTGCTCATAGTAGAAAGAAAATGGTTGTTCAAGCATATTATGATAAGGTTGAAATAAAGAAAGATGAGAATGGTCAGGATGTAAAAGTCAAAACTGGTACGTATACTGTAGGCGATAGTTATGTGTTTTATCTTCCGGAAAATTTTACAGGTGAAGTGACACCAGATCCAGGAGCAAGTTCAAGCAATGCTTCATTAAATTCATTAAAAATTTCAGGATATACTTTAACTGATAGTGATGGGAATTCAGGATTTTCAAGTGATAAATTAGATTATACAACTACTGTGGCAAAAGAAGATACAACTGAAAAGATAACAGCAATAGCCCAAGATGATAATGTTAAGTCAATTATTGCAAGTATTAATGGAAGTGATGCAACTTATGATTTAACTTCTGGAGAATCAAATGAAATTCCTTTAAATACAAATGGGAATACAACTATAACCATAGTTGTAACAGCACAAGATGGGAAAACTAGTAAAACATATAGCATTGTAATTAAGAACAATTCAAAAGGTAGTAATGCGAATTTGAAAAATGTTATTCTTAGCCAAGGAGACTATACATTTGATCCTAAAGAAGATATAACTAAAGTTCGAGTTGATCAAAATGTATCTAAGATTAATGTAACTCCAATAGCAGAAGATTCCAAATCAACAATTAGTGTTAATGGAGAGGAATATTCAGATTCTGCAATAAGTGTTAGCCTTAAAGGAGCTCAGAAAACGGAGATCGATATAGAGGTTATATCTGAAGATGGCAAGGAGA
This sequence comes from Clostridium beijerinckii, assembly GCF_018223745.1. NCBI lineage: Bacteria > Bacillati > Bacillota > Clostridia > Eubacteriales > Clostridiaceae > Clostridium > Clostridium beijerinckii. The sequence continues at coordinate 5,258,841 of NZ_CP073653.1, read as the reverse complement.
CTAAAACTTATACTTTAGAAGTTTATAGGGTTGACTCTTCTGATTGGAATAACGATGATAATAATAATGATAGTAGCAGTGATGATGATCAATTTTATGATGATTACAATGATTGTTGGGTAGATTTAACTAAGTATGATGAATGGGGAACAGTAAATGGGAAACCAGTATACTTTGATAAAAAAAGCAGACAAGTTAAAAATGCATGGGTATCTACTGGCGGAAAGTACTACTACCTAAATAATTTAGGATACAGAGCATCAGGTTGGAAGGTTGATGATAAGACTGGTCAAACATATTACCTAGATCCAACAAACGGAGAGATGAGAAAAGGATGGATGAATTTAAATAATAGCTGGTATTACTTGGGGTTAAATGGAGTAATGAAAAAAGGCTGGTTAAATTTAAATAGAAAATGGTATTACTTTACTCCTAATGGACAAATGGTTGTGAATCAAAGTATGTATATTGATGATGGTGTATATAAATTTGGACAGGATGGAGCTATGTACTAAAAATATTTATAGTTTTGTTAAGCTATGACTTTTAATTACATATAGCTCATAGAAATAAAGATTATGCTATTTCTACAGTTTTAAAGGAATTATGATTGGTGTATGTAAGATTATATTTACAAATCAAATACGTACGTGTATAACAGGGATTTAGAAATTTCTATACAAAAAGGCACTAAGAGGGAGGTTTTTCAACTTTCGCTTGTCTGATTAAAGATTTAGGCAAGCGAAAAGTTAGTTTAGCTTTCCTCTTAGTGTTTTTTAAAAATATTAAGAGTTCAAATTAAAACAAATGTATTTGATTTTAAACAAGTATCATATAGAGGCGAACTTTGGGGCAGAAATATACAAGGGAGTTTTTATTGACAACTGGAATTTTAGGGAATATAATAATTATAGTTCAAAATTCGAACAATAAATACTATGTTTAATTAAAGGGGAGTTAGGTGTAATATGTTAGAAGATAGGATAGAAATTTTAAAAACGCTGAATGATAATTTTAATATTAATCAAAGAGAATTGGCTAAAAGAACTAATATATCCCTTGGGAAGGTTAATGCAGTTTTAAAAGAATTTACCATGGATGGATTTATTGACAGAATAACAAATAATAGAGGAACTTTATATAAAGTAACTGAAAAGGGCATGAAGTTTTTAGAAGAAAATATTGCTTCTGCAAAAAGTACTAGATTAAAGATTCATGAAGAAGAGAAAAAAATAGTTAAACAAGCTGTAATACTTGCAGCAGGTAAGGCAGAGGAATTTGGGAAACCTGTAGGAATGTTGGATATTGAAGACTTTAGGCTTATTGATAGAACTCTAAACATTTTAAAAGAAAATGGAATAACTAAGACCGTTATAGTAACAGGATATGAAAGTCAGTACTATGAAGAAGCTTTTAAAAATAGTAAAAATATAATATTAGTAAAGAGCGATACTTATAAGTGGACAGGAACAATGCATTCATTATCTTTAGCTAAAGATTATATAGATGATGATTTTTTACTTATTGAAAATGATTTGATTTTCGAAAAAAGAGCTATTAAGGAATTAGCAGAAAGTCCAAATCGTGATTGTATTCTTTTTACAAATGAAAGTGGATCAGGTGATGAAGCATTTGTTGAAATAAGGGATAATCATTTATTTAAAATGTCTAAAGATATTCATCAATTTAATAGAATTGATGGAGAAATGATAGGACTTACTAAGATATCACATAAATTATATACAATGATGCTTGAAGAATTTAAAGGGAATGTAAATCCGTATTTAAATTATGAATATGTACTTTTAGATGTTGCTAGAAATTATAATATTGGTTTTGTTAAAATAGATGATCTTGCATGGGGGGATGCAGATAGTTCTAAGGAATATGAAAAAATCAAGAATTATCTTTATCCAACTATAAGAAGAAGAGAGCTAAGTTATGAGATAAGTAACATAAAAGCTATTGTTAGAGAATCATTAAAAGTAACAGATGAAGATATTACAGAAATTGAGCCAGCAGGTGGTATGACAAACAAAAATTATAAAATATGTGTTAAAGGTGATAGATACATATTAAGAGTCGCAGGTGTTGGAACGGAACAAATGATTAATAGAAACACAGAAATGTTTAATTCGGCGATTGCTTCTGAGAAAGGCTATAATGTAGAAGTACCTTATTTCAATCTTGAAACTGGAGTTAAAATATCTAAGTTTATAGAAAATGCTGAAACTTTAACTCATAGAAGTATTAAGAAAGAAGAAAACTTAAAGCAAGTTACAGCTATATTAAGAGACTTGCATGAATGTACTGATTTTCATATGGATAATGAGTTCAGTATGTTTAGGGAACTTGAAAAATATGAAGGGATTTTAACAAAAGATAATGGAAACTTTTTTGAGGATTATGCTGAAGTAAGAGAAAAGGTTATGGCTCTTGAAGAAGAATTAAATAGATGCAACAGAGTCTATGTACCATCTCATAATGATTTGGTTTCGGAAAACTTTGTTAAGGATACTGCAGGCAGAATTTATTTAATCGACTGGGAATACAGTGGGATCAACGATGATATGTGGGATTTGGCAGCTCTTTCTTTAGAAAATGAATTTTCAGAAGATGATATAGAGTTAATGTTTAGACTATATTTTAAAGGAAAAGATGCTGATAAAGATTCAAGAAGAAGATTATTAATTCATCAAATATGCCAAGATTTCTTATGGGCTGTTTGGACACTAATTAAGGAAGCAGAAGGAGACGATTTTGGTACTTATGGATTAGATAGATATAATAGAGCTAAGGAATATTTAAATAAACTTTAATTATAAATCAAATTTATAATTCTGGTTAGATATCACATAAGCTTAGGATATAACTTGTTTATTTATATGTATTGAAATTTAAGATGATTTATATATTTTTAATTAGCTGAGGAGAAGGTAGATATGAGAGCAATTTTAATGGCAGCGGGCATGGGAACAAGATTAAGACCATTAACTGAAAATACTCCAAAATCTTTAATAGAAGTCAATGGGATGTCTTTACTTGAAAGACAAATAATAAATTTAAAGGAGATTGGGATTAACGAGATTATAGTATTAACTGGATATCTCCATGAAAAGTTTGATGATATAGTTAAGAAATATAATTTAATCAAAGTGGTTAATGATAAATACGATATCTATAATAATATATATACTATGTATTTAGTTAGGCAATACCTTAGGGATGCATTTGTAATTGATGCAGATAACTATATTACAAGGAACTTCTTACCTAAAAGTAAACCAAAAACATCATTATATTATTCAGCTTGTAAAGAAAATATAATAGGTGAGTGGATTTTGAAATATGATGAAGATGGCAGAATACATAGTGTTGAAATTGGAAAAGAAGGAGATAAACCTGATTTTATAATGTCAGGAGCATCTTTTTGGACTGCTAAAGATGGCGAATTTATTTCTAATAAAGTTGAAGAAGCAATAAACAAAGGGGACTTTAGAGATTTATATTGGGATAGTATTGCTGTAGATAATCTTAAGGACATGGAAGTGCATATCAAAAAGATACAATCAAATGATATATTTGAAATAGATTCATTGGAGGATCTAGCATATCTGAAAAACGCACTTAAATTATAATTTAATGATATAAAAGCAAAATATAATATGGAAATATGAAAAACTACACTAAAATATACTTATTTTGATAAAGGTATATTTTTGTGTAGTTTTTTATGTAAAAATATATGTTTAAAAGGCTACTGAATATGTCTATTATGCAAGTGAGATTGATATTTCCAGGAACTTAATTGTATAATATTTGGGCTGCTATCTATAAGAGCGTTATTATCTTTTGAAAAAATCACTTTTCTTAAAATTAATCTTTTCTTATTGTATGTACGATTATGTAGGCCTAATATTTTGTAGGAAAGTTTGAAAATATCCTTATGTATTCTCATTTTAGTTTTTAAACTCACATCTTCCCAACTTATCTCATAAAGAGTTCTACAAAACTTTAAAGTGTTCTTTATTCCCAATGAATTAAGATTTCTCTTTAGAATTTTAGATGTATAAAAAAGACCAGCACCAGAAGTTAAAATGGAACCTATGAAATAGACACTAAAAAAAGACTATTTCAATAGGTTCTTTTTTTGTACAATAAAAGATAAGAAGAAATATAGTAAGGTTGTGAAAAGAATGAGTAAAAAATTATTTTCAGATGAAGAAATTAAAAGTTTATCAAAAAATAGATATGTTAAATCTGTAAGTAAACGTGGAATTACATATACAGATGAATTTAAAATATTGTTTATCGCTGAGCGTAGCAAGGGAAAACTACCTATTCATATTTTTCAAGATGCTGAATTTGATATAGATGTTATTGGAAATAATAGAATTTGGTGTGCAAGTAAAAGATGGCGTAATGCTTATAATGAATCAGGAGAGCTTGGTCTAAGAGATTCTAGAAAATTAAACAGTGGTCGTCCACTTAAACGTGAACTAACCGTTGAAGAAATAATAGCCAAAAAGGATGCAGAAATTGCTTATTGGAAAGCTGAGGCAGAACTATTAAAAAAAATCGAGCTGCAAGAAAGGCAGGTGAAAAATAGTAAACTAAGTGCATCATCAATCTTTGTAATAATACAACATATAATTTTGACATATAACTATAAAAATATGGTTTCACATTTATGCGAAGTAGCTTTAGTATCTAGATCAGGCTATTATAATTATTTAAAATCAACAGGCAAACGTAATCGTAGAGAAGAAAAGGATTTAGAATTGAAGGATATCATTCTTAAAGCATTTAATCATAGGGGCTACAAGAAAGGTTCTCGTTCTATAAAAATGGTGTTAGAGAATGAATTTAATCTTATAATAAATCGAAAATGTATACAACGAATCATGAGAAAATATAATATTGAGTGCCCAATTAGAAAAGCTAACCCTTATCGTAGAATGATGAAAGCTACTCATGAGCATACTGTTGTACCTAATATTTTAAATAGAGAATTCAAGCAAGATTTGGTCGGAAAAGTTTTATTAACAGATATAACTTATTTAACATATGGAGCATCCAATAGGGCTTATTTGTCAACTATTAAAGATGCTTCAACAAATGAAATTCTTTCATATCAGCTTTCCAATAGCCTTACATTAGATATAGCTACCGAAACTATTAAAAAGTTGATGAAAAATCACAAAAATTTACTAAATAAAGATGCCTTTATTCATTCGGATCAAGGAGTTCATTATACTAGTCCTAGATTTCAAAAACTTCTTAAAAAATATAAAATTGGTCAGTCTATGTCTAGGCGCGGAAATTGTTGGGATAATGCCCCGCAGGAATCATTTTTTGGTCATATGAAAGATGAAATTGACTTAAAAAGTTGTTCAACATTTGAAGAATTAGAAGCTTCAATTGATAACTATATGGAGTATTATAATAATTATAGATATCAGTGGGGACTTAAAAAGCTGGCTCCTGTACAATACAGAAACCAGCTCATAGCTGCCTAGCCTTTTTCAAAATGTCCTTGACATAGGAACCATTTTAAGTTGTTGACATGGACAATCCTATTTTATCATTTATTTGGGATCTTGAGCTACTTAATAGGTAACAACAAGATAGTCTGTGCAAAAACAGTTTCATTTCATTGCTAATATCACATTTTGATACTGGAGAAGCTATTATAAGTAAATCAGAGCTATCTAATGAATTTATGATGTACTCCATACCATTAACAGTTTTTGAATCAATATCGGGATAAGAAAGACGTCCATTGTAAATATAATCTTTTGATAAGAAAAATTCCGTGACTTTTAATTCAATATTAAGTTTAAGAGCATTTAGCAAGAGTTGCACACAATTATATGTATTTGTCTCGCTTGAGTTATCATAAATGACAATTACATTCACAAGTGATCATCCTTTCACTATATATGTGTCTTTAAATTCTGAAATATGATTTTCTAAGAATCTACGTTCTTTATCAGTTAAGTTTTCGTGCTTATAAAATAGTAAGAAAACTGGGGAGTAGAATTGAAGTGCTAATGTATAAGGGTCTTTTTTTATAAATACGTTTGAACTTATTAATTTTGAAAATACGTCAGCTTGAAAATCTAATATATCATCAATAAATATCTTATTATATAAATCTGAAAGTTTAGAGTTGTTACATTGCTCTATTGTCAGCAATTTTCTGAATTTAATCATATTCTCGTCTTCTAAGTAAAAATTAAAAATGTATGAACTTTTTTTGAAAAAGTATTCGTCAGATAACCAATTTGTTTTATTAGGAAGATTCTCATCAGAATTATCCCTAATTTTTATACTGTTCAAAAATTTATTTACTAAATCTGAATATTTTTGGATTATAGTATCAAAAATATCTTGCTTATTTTTGAAGTGATTATAAAGAGAACTTGCTTTTATGCCAACTGCTTTGGCGATATCTCTAACAGATATTGCATCAAAACCTTTCCTTGAAAAAAGATTTAATGATTCAGATATAATTTTTTCTCTTGTATTCATAAAAACTCCTCACAAAAATATTATTGCATAACTTTAAAGTGCTTAATTTATATTAATATATATCAAACACAAATACATATAAATTATAATTAGAGTTTGAGAAATAAGCATAATATTCCACTACTATTATCTTATAATTTAAAACTAACAGTTGTTAGTTTGATTATAACTCAAAGTAAGAAAAAAGTCCATAAATTTTCAACACTTTCCATATAATTTGTATATGAATTGACAATGAATAAACTAGAATGTACAATTGAAAAAGCGAAAAATATACACATATAAAAAAAGCGCGAAGCGCAACTAAGAACTTATATAAAAAAAGCGCGAAGCGCAACTAAGAACTTATAAAAAAGCAGGAAGTGCTAAAAACTGATATAAAAAGTGCGAAGCGAAGTCAATAACTTGTTAAGTAGAAATAAATTCAATTGGAACTGTGCATTTTAATAAAATAATTTCTAATTTATCACAGTGTGCTTAAAAGTCATTAAATGTGCATTGTTGATTAGAATACGTATATGGAGGACAAACAAATGGCTAAATCTATTTCAAAAAATGCGATATTCAAAGCAATGCTTAACTTATTTAACATAATATTGCCGATTTTGGTAATCCCATTAGTTACTAGATCAGTTGGTAAAGAATTATATGGTTATATGGGATATGGAGATTCTCTAACTGCTTATTTTTTAATATTCGCAAGCTTTGGAATTTACCAGTATGGACTAAGAGAAATAAGTAAAGTTCGTGATGACAAGGCTAAACTTAGACAAACGTTTACGAGCTTGTTTCTTTTTGCAAGTGTTACTAATATCCTAGCTTCAGCTGCATACATGATATTTGTAGCTATTTTTTATAAAAATGAACCATATTTTTATACATGTATAGTTATGGGATTTAATTTGGTATTTAATCTTTTTTACGTGGAATGGGTTAATGAAGCATTAGAAAATTATGATTTCATTGCTATTAAAACAATGATAGTTAGAATAGTATATTCTGCATTGATTTTGCTATTTGTTAGAAAACAAGAAGATTATTTGTTTTATTTATATTTAGTTATAGGATTTAACTTTATAAATAATATAATAAGTTTCGTATACGTAAAAAGAAAAGTAAGGTTTGATTTTTCTAATCTTGAATTTTTTAGACATTTAAAACCTATGTTTTACGTTGTAATTCTTTCTAATACAGGAGTTTTATATACTCAGCTTGATAAGATTATGCTAAAAGACAGTATTGGAGGGACTACCGATGTTGGATATTATTATATGGCTCAGAGGGTAACTACTATAGTAAGTACACTACTATTAACAGTTATCCAAGTTACTATGCCAAGGCTCTCTAACTACTTGGGAAATGAGTCTAAAGGTGAGTATTTGGTCCTACTAAAAAGGGTTATAAAGATATATTTTCTGATTTTATTTCCAGCATCTATAGGTCTTTTGTGCCTTTCTAAAGAGGCTATATATATCTTTGGAGGACCAGAATTTTTAGCAGCAGTTCCGGTTATGGTTATATTTTCAATACATATGTTAAGTGTTGGAGTTGAAGGGGTAATAGCAAATCAAATAATATATCTTCACGGAAAAGAAAAGTATGATGCAATGTTAGTATTAATTGGAGGAATACTTAATTTAATTTTTAATACAACATTATTTCTAACAGGAACATTTAATATGGTTACTGCTATAAGTACAACTCTTTTAGCAAATCTTATTGTAATAGGTTTAGAATATAGGCTGGTTAAGAAAGTTATAAAATTAGATATACATTTGTTCGCTTACGAGAATATAAAGTATTTCTATTATTCTTTGATATTCATTCCTATAACGTTTGGAATAAAGCTTGTTATACATAACATACTTTTTGGATGTGTAGTGGAGGTTTTTGCATGTGGCTTAATATATGCTGGAATTCTTATATTTACTAAGGATCAGGTATTTTTTGAGCTGGCAGACAAATTACTTTTGAAATTCAAGCTTAAAAGATAATTAGAATTGAATAAGAAATTAAGAGGATATTATTTATTATATAGCTCTTAAGTTAGAATCATGCGTTTGTTAGTGCTGTTGGGAATTGACATGTAAAATGTTAAAGATATAGCGCTTTCAAAGGCATGATTTTTTATTAAGTATTTAAATATGAATGGGAATAAATCAATTTAAAGCTTTTTATGAAAATTTATAATATTTTTTTATGTGAACATGTTGATTTGAACAGTGAACAATGATAATATAATTTTGTTCACAAAATGAACTTAAGGCTAAGGCATAATTAAGTTTAATATATATTCATTTTGTTTATTATATAGTATAAGGAAATAATTTAGTTTAAGAAGATTATTGTAAGGTAGAAAAAGTTAAAATTATACGAATAAGAAGTTATATTTAAGGGGGAGATTTTTGATGCAAAATATTATAAAAAATACCACAGTTAATGAAGCTGCAGTTATTGCAAAAAGGAAATTATCGGCACAATTTTTTAAAAAGGGTATTACAATAGCTTTATTTTCAGGTCTCATGTATGGATTCTACTCAGCATTTCTAACTTTGGGGATGACTAAAGGAGTTTGGGGAGATTGGACAGGAGTAAATTCAGCTGGTTTATCAGCTTTTGTTATTACGTATTTATTAGGGGCACTTGGAAGTGCAGTAAATGATGTTTGCAGCGCTGTATGGGCAGTGATTTATGCAATTATTAAAGGTAAGTTTGGAGATTTCTTAAGATGTATTAATACTACCCCGGGGCGTGTAATGATGTTAGCAGCTCTTATAGGAGGACCTATTGCTAGCACGGCTTATGTTATTGGGCTTCAGATGGCAGGGTCAATAGTTATTCCTATTACTGCCCTTTGTCCAGCTATTGGTGCTATTTTAGGTAGAATTTTATTCAAGCAGGAATTAAATAAACGTATGATATTGGGTATTGCTATCTGTGTTTGTGCAAGCTTTATGATTGGAAGTACAGGTATTACAGGGGATGCACCAAAAGGTATGCTATTAGGTATTTGCATTGCTTTCATCGCGGCTCTTGGATGGGGTTTTGAAGGTTGTGTAGCTGGCTATGGTACATCTATGATTGATTCAGAGATAGGTATTACCATTCGTCAGGCAACAGCAGGTCTTTCAAATTTAATTATATTCATTCCTATTTTAGGGATGATAGCAGGTGGAGTTAATATTTCAGCAGGGCTTGTGGCTCAAGCATTTACAAGTGGTTCTGCTATGATTTGGTTTGCTGCAAGTGGCCTTTGTGCATTTATTTCATTTATGACATGGTATAAAGGCAATAGTATGTGTGGTGCTGCACTTGGTATGGCTTGTAATGGTACATATTCATTCTGGGGACCATTTTGCTGTTGGATATTACTTGGTGTAATCTTTGGAATAGATGGATGGTCTCTACCTCCAATCGCTTGGGGAGCAGCAGTACTAATGATAGTTGGTATATTAGTAATTGCAATGAATCCGCTTGATTTATTCAGAAAAAAGGAGGTAAGATAGTATGAAACCACTTAATTATGCTATTTTAAAATACTTTACGAAAGTACCTGAAGCTTGTGCAGAAGACGTTATTGAAGCTCTAAAAGGTGAGTATGGTAAATTTAAGGCCCTTAAAAGAGATGCTGTAATTTCAGCTCTAATGACAGCAGAAGCTAATGGACTTTTAGAAGAAACAAGGTTTGATATGGATGAGGCAGGCAATTTAAGAGTTTATTATCATGCAAATGAAGAAGGAGCAGCTACAATTAATAAATATATTAGAGACTAATGATTATATATTTGTATTAATAAAAAAATGAATAATACTGGTGTAATCGTAGAATAAAAGACAATAATATATTTTAAAGTTCAAATATATGAAATGCACAACTCATACTGAGTGGTTAGGAATAAGGCACATAAACTTTTATTGTGCTTAAGGTTTTATTGAAACCAAAATCTCTAATCATGAAATATGAGGTGTGTATTTTTTTTGCTATAGAACAATAGTCTAAGTTGCAAAATTCTGATATAGAACGTTTCGAAATAATGATTAAATGATAAAGAAGAATGAAATATTGATATTAATTTGTTTATAACTACAAAAAAACACAATAATTAATATAATATGTATAAAATAATTATAAAATCTGATAAAATTAATATATAATTTGTCTATTAATGATATATTAATGAGGTGAAAGATGAATATAAGAAGAAAGTTTATAGTTTTATCTATATTATGGGGAATAATTCCTGCAATTATTTCGACAAGCATATGTATTTCAAATTTTAATACTAGAAACTTAGAATTAACTAAGCAGAATGTAGAAACTTTTTCTAAGGATCAATCTATACACTTAAAAGCTTTTTTTGATGAGAATATTAGTAATCTTAATAATGATACCAATATACCAATAGTAAAAAAAATATTAACTGCATTAAATAATAAAGAAGATTTAGAAGATAAAAGGCATGATATACAAGTTTTAAATGAAATCTTGGCTGGTAGAATGCAAGAAGAATTTTTTTTAAGTAGAGAGGTACTTGTTGACAAGGAGGGTGTAATTATTGCATGTGATAATAGTGAGTTCATAAATAAGAAGGCTATGATTCCTAATAATGAAGTTGAGAAGCTTAAGCAAAACGAAGTTGTTGTAACAAACATTATAGAAAGAGAAGATTTTAATGATGGAGCCAAAAGTGCGATAATTGCAAGCCCTATATTTGTAGGAGGCAAATACCAAGGTTTTATAGCTAATATAATGAATATGAATTATTTTGAAAAACTTGTAAACGATGTTAGCTTTTTTGATACTGGAAGAATACTGATAATGGACCAAAATGGCGCTGTTGCAGCTGGAACTAGCAATAATATAAAAGAAAATATAAAAAAGATAAATGTTCCTAATAATTTGTACGAGCAGTGGGAAAAGATAGATTTTGATAGTACACCTAATGGAATAATCGAATATAAAATTAATAACACTGAAAAGATAGGATATTATTCGAGGATTAGTAATACTGGCTGGATAGTATTAAGTGCAATTGAATTATCAGAATTTAAGACGCCAACTGAGAGAACTATAAAGAATACTGTGGCATTTTTTATAATTATTTCACTATTAATAACAGTATCATATTTATTTATAGTTAATTATTTCTCTAAGCCTATATATAAATTATTGGAGGTAATTAGAAAGATAAAACAAGGTAATATGGATGATCGATTTATATATAATAAGGAGGATGAATTCGGAGAAATAGCAACAGCATTTAATGGATTGATGGATACTATAGAAAAGAATAAAAAGCATATAGAAGAAAAAAATAGAAGGCTACAATCTCTAACATCCAATATACCAGGAGGAGTATATACGTGCAAAATAGAAAATGGAGAATATATTTTAGATTTTGTAAGTAGTGGGTGTCTAAGCATTTTAGGTTACAAAGAAGATGAATTTACTGAAAATCAAAGGCGTAAAAAATTAATTGAATTAATTTGCGAGGCTGATAGAGAAAGAGTAATGAGGGATATAAGAGAACAAATAAGTAAATATGGTAAGTACACTGTAGAATACAGGGTTAAAAGGAGTGATGGAGTCAATGTATGGTTATTAGATAACGGTCAAATAGTAGAAAATAGCTATGGTAAATTATTTAGCTACAGTGTAGTAATAAATATAACTGAATCCAAAATAACTCAAGAAGAGCTTAGAATGAGTGAGGAGCGCTATCGTATAATTATGTCTCAAACAGAAGACGCAATTTTTGAATGGAATATCCCCAAAGATACTGTTTATTTTTCTGGAAATTGGGAAAATAAGTTTAGCTATAAATCAGTTGTAAACAATGTTAGTGAGATTATATATAAAACAGATTATATTTATAATGATGATATAAAGAATTTTGGAAAATTGCTTAATGGTATTATATATGGGGATACATATAAAGAAGCTGAAATTAGAATAAAGAAAAATACTAATGAATATATTTGGTGCAAAATAAGAATAACTGCCATGTTTGATGGAAATGGAGATATATTTAAGGCCATAGGGATAATTATTGATATTGATGAAGAAAAGAGAGAGAATGAAAAACTTTTATTTAAAGCACAAAGAGATAGTTTAACTAGCTTATATAATAAAGGAACAGTACAAAATATGATTGAAGAATATATGAAAAGTGCTAAGAAAGGCGATAGTGGAGCGCTATTTGTTGTAGATCTTGATAATTTTAAAGCTGTAAATGATAATTTAGGTCATCTAGCAGGAGATTTTGTTTTAACTGACATTTCACTAATGTTTTCAGAGATATTCAAAGAAGATTCTATTGTAGGACGAATAGGTGGAGATGAATTTGTGATATTCCTTAAAAATATTACATCGGAAGAGTTATTAATTGAAAAAGCAAAAGATCTAATGAATGGTTTTAGGAGTAATAATACCGATGAAGTTTTAAGTCAAAAAGTTTCTGGAAGCATAGGAATAGCAAAATATCCAGAGCATGGTAAGAGTTTTAAGGAACTTTTTACAAATGCGGATAAAGCAGTCTACTTAGCAAAAAGTAAAGGTAAAAATAATTATTGCATTTTTGAAGAAAATTAATTATACGAATAATAAGATAATACTGATGGGATAGTTCTCATCAGTATTATTTTTGATTAGAATCTATTGTTGAGTTGTCGTAGTAAAATCATAAAAGTGCTTTTGAATTATTTAATACTTTAATGGAGAACATAAACTTAGCATTGTTATACTTGTATTGTTTAATTGTGCCTTAACATTAAGTTCAAGAAGGAAGGTATGCAAAAGTTATGAGTACAATATTTAAAATTTACAAAAGGGATATAAGAAAAATAACAACTAATATTCCTCTCATGATTATAATAGTAGGGTTACTTTTCGTACCTGCTTTATATGCATGGATTAATATAATAGCTTCTTGGGATCCATATGGAAACACCAAAGGACTTTTAGTGGCAGTAGTAAATAATGATGAAGGCGCTCAATTTCAAAACCTAGAAATTAATATAGGTAGAGAGGTAATAGATAAGCTAAAAGGTAATGAAAGTATTGGATGGACTTTTGTTAATGAGGATGAAGCAGAAAGTGGAGTAAAATATGGTAAGTATTATGCTAGTATAACTATACCTGAAGATTTTTCAAGTAATCTTCTCTCAGTTGCAGCGAATGGTGAACCTAAAAAAGCTAAACTTATTTATTCTGTTAACGAAAAAATTAATGCGATAGCACCTAAAATTACAAAAAGCGGATTAACCAGTTTGCAAAATGAAATAACTAGTTCTGTTACAGAAGAAGTAAGCAGTACTGTGCTTAATTATATGAATGCTTATGGTATTGAACTTGAGAGGATTAAGCCTCAGCTAGAAGAACTTATGAATATTATAAATGACATAGATAATAACCTGCCTCAAATTGGTGAAGGCATAAATAATGCTTATAATGGGGCAGTAGATCTAAATAACTTTATACAAAATATTCAAGGGAATATACCTAATATAACAAATTCACTGAACAACGCTCAAAATGCTGTGCAATCCAGTAATGATTTTTTTACTAAGGCTAATGACACAATAAAAAATATATCTCCATATGTTAGAACAGATTTAGCTACAGTAAAGGCTAATTCTGCTGCAACAAGAGATGCACTTAGCAGCATTAATAATTCCATTGATACAGATGTTAAGGGGCAGCAGGATATTCTAAGATCGGCTTCAACTAAAATGAATAATGCACTATCTGCTGTTAATAATGATATAAATATACTTCAGTCTGTAAATAATATTTTACATAGTAGTGCAATATCTAATTTTATAAATAAAATGCAAAATATTAGGGATCAATTAGTTCAAAATAAATTAAATTTAGATGCTTTGATAACTACATTAAGTAATGGTAATAAAATTTCTTCCGATGCAGTAGAATCTCTAATACAAGGAATAGATAAAACATCACAACTTATTGATGATTCAATAAATAATTTTGACAGCGCTATTTCGCCAGCAATAAATAGTCTTGTGAACAATACAACAAATATGGCAAACAACTCATTAACACTTTTAGAAAGTGCAAAAAATAATATACCTTTAATAAATAGTCTGCTAAAAGACGCTAATATTGGTACTGATTTAGGAGCAGAACAGATTAAAAATATTAAAGATAAATTTCCAAAAACTGAGGAGACTATCCACAGTAATGTTGAAAAATTTAAAAGTTTGAGTAATGATGAAAAATTCAACGAACTCACAGGTCTTCTACAGAAAAATACAAAGGATGTAAGTGATTTTCTGGCAAATCCAATTGAGCCAGTTCAAAATAGGGTATTTCCTATACCTAATTATGGATCAGCTATGGCTCCATTTTACAGTACTCTTGCTATATGGGTAGGTGGATTTACATTACTTTCTATACTGTCTGTCCATGTAGAAGCGCTGGATGATGTCAAGAATTTAGGAACTACAAAAATGTTTTTTGGCAGGTTCTTAACTCTTGCAACCCTTTCATTACTCCAAGCCATTATTATTGTTTTAGGAAATTTATTTTTTATTAAAACTTATTCTGTAAGTCCAGTAATACTTTTAATATTTTCTATGTATGTAAGTATAATTTTTATAATGATTATATACACTTTGGTATCAGTATTTGGGAATGTGGGTAAAGCTTTAGCTTTAATTATAATGGTGCTTCAAGTTTCAGCATCAGGAGGAACTTTCCCAATACAGCTTACGCCTAAATTTTTTCAAAATATAAGTCCAATGCTTCCTTTTACATATGCGATAGGAGGAATGAGAGAGGCAGAGGGTGGGATTATCTGGAGTTCCTTATATTACAATATTGGAATTTTATCTATATATTTTTTCATATCAATAATTATTGCTGTATTTTTAAAAGAAAAGATGAATAAGAAGTCAGAAAAATTTGTTAATAGGATGAGAGAAAGTGGATTAGTAGGAGAGTGAAGATAAGCGCTAATTAAATTATGTTCATTTTATGTAAATGTATGAGCCTAATTTAATTGCTTAAGGTAGGTATTTACAAGAAAGTAAAAAAGCAATGATATAATTTGTAATTGGACTACTACAAACAAATATCATTATTGTCATTGATAAAGTAGGCGAGACTAATAAATAGTATGTTATTATATTACTATGTATAGAGTCTCGCTTTATATATTTTAAGTTAAGTAGTGTATGTAAAAATATTTTAAGTTAATAGGGGGGGATTAATGAGATGAAAAGAATTGAATTAATTCTTGCAAAGTTAAGAGAAATAAAAGATTTGTTTCCAAATGGAATTTCTGCATTAGAAATTGCGGAGGAGTTAAACCTTAGCAGAGCAAATGTAAGTAATGATTTGAATAAATTAGTAAGTGATGGGAAGGCAATAAAGATAAAGGGGAAGCCGACACTATTTATTGCAATAGATGAGGAAAACGTTACCTCAAATTTATCAGTCATAAATAAGTTTTCGGAAGCTAACCCTAGTCTATATTCAGCAGTAGAGCAAGCAAAAGCCGCAATATTGTATCCACCAAATGGAATGAATATATTATTACTTGGGGAAACAGGAGTTGGTAAATCGACTTTTGCAGGACTGATCTATAGATATGCCATTGAAATGAATGTGAAATCTAAAGATAGTCCTTTTATAACATTTAATTGTGCAGATTATGCAAATAATCCTCAGTTATTACTTGGGCAATTATTCGGAGTAAGAAAAGGTTCTTATACAGGGGCGGATTTTGACAAGGTCGGTTTGCTAGAGAAAGCTAATGGAGGAATTTTATTTCTTGATGAGGTTCATAGATTGCCTGCAGAAGGGCAGGAGATGTTCTTTACATTTATGGATAGAGGGGTATATAGAAGGCTTGGAGAAACAGAAAGTGAAAGAAGTGCAAATGTTCTTATAATAACGGCTACTACAGAGGATCCAAATACTACATTGCTAAAAACATTTACTCGAAGAATTCCTATGGTTATAACAATACCATCATTAAAGAATAGAGGAATGGAAGAACGATTCAATCTAATAAAACAATTTATGATTGAAGAGTCAGGAAGACTTGGAAAAAGTATTAAGGTGTCAGTAAACTCAATAAAAGCTTTTTTATCATATAACTGTGAGAACAATGTAGGGCAGTTAAGATCTGATATACAATTAGCTTGTGCTAAAGCATATGCTGATTTTCTGTCGAATAGAAAAGATGTAATAAAGATAAATAGTATAGATTTACCGCTATATATAAGGGAAGGTTTATATAAAGAGATAGAACATAGACAGTTATGGAACAAATTGATTGATATAAATAAGAGATATCTAATATTTGATAAGGATGAAGATAGGGAGATATTTGAAGAAGGTACTAATGATAGCAATATCTATGAGATGTTAGATTTAAGGACAAATGAACTTAAAGCAAAGGGAATAAAAGGAGAACATCTAGAGGAAGAAATAGAAAAAGATATTGAAGATTATTTTAAAAAATATATTAACGATTTTAGTACTAAAGTTGATATGACCAATATAAAAAACATCGTAGAGAAAGATGTTATGGATATAATCGAGGAGATTATTTTATTCTGCGAAGAAGAACTGGGAATAAAGCTAGACAAAAAAATAAGTTATGGGTTAGCAGTTCATATTAGTAATTCAATAGATAGAATAAGGAGAAATAAAAAAATTGTTAATCCTAAATTAAGTAGTATTAGAGAAGAAAATAAAAAAGAATTTAGTGTGGCTTTAGATGCTTTGAAGATGATAGAGAGATCAATTGATATAAGTATGCCAATTGATGAAGCCGGATTTATAGCTATGTTCTTAAGTTATAATTATAGAAACGTAAGATATATACAAAATGATGTAAAGATAATAATAATTGCCCACGGTATTAGTACTGCGACATCAATGGCTGAGGCAGTTAATAGTCTGCTTGGAACAGAAAATACTGCGGGTATTAATGCACCCATAGAAGAAAAACCTGAGAATATATTAGAGAAAACTATAGAATATATTAGAGAACAAAAAATTAAATCGGATATATTATTTTTAGTAGATATGGGATCACTTACGACTTTTGGAAAAGAAGTAGAAAATATATCTAATATAAAAACTAGAACCATACCATTAGTCAGCACTTTGCATGCATTAGAAGCAACAAGAAAATCTATGATGGGATATTCTTTGGACGAAATATATAGAGAAACACTAGATGTTAATAGTTTATATGATGATAATGTTGCAGATATAGATTATAAGGAAAACGAGAAAGATAAAAGATTAGCAATAGTAACAGTGTGTACAACTGGTGAAGGTGGAGCTAAGACTATTAAGGGAATATTGGAACGAAATCTAACTTTTGATAAAAATGTAATAGAAATTGTGCCTATAAATTTTATAGGCAAAGAAAATGTATATGAAAGAATAGAAAAATTAAGGAATAAATACGAAATTATTTGTTTTGTCGGACCTTTTGAATTAGATGTAAATAGTCCGCAGTTTTCGCTAGATGATATTATAGATGGAGATTGTGCTAAGGATATACAAAACCTTATTGATGCAGAAGAAACATATATAAAAATGGAGGAAACTTTAGAGCGTGATTTAAAAAATGTTGATGGAATAATGGTACTAAAGAGCATAAAGAAATTCAATAGAACTGTTACTGAAGAATTAAAGGTTAATATAAAGATTAATATTCTAATTGGAATAACACTTCATATGGCGTGTGTAATAGATAGATATAAGGAAGGTAAAATTACCTTAGAATTTGAAGGGAAAAAGGATTATATAAAAAATAATTTTAATCTATATAAAATTGTGAAAAATGCATGTGCACCTATAAATACAAAGTATTCAATTAGTGTTTCAGATGATGAAATATGTTATTTAATGACATTCTTTGATAGTAATAACATTTAATAAATGAATCATGAAAAAATAAGAAATATATAAATATCTATTCTGTAGGATAACTAGTAATCTTACTTTATAGATATTTATATTTTTTTTGTTTAAATTTATAGACTAAGTTTTATAATTTAGTGCAAAATATTGTCTTGAATCTATAATATCTAAAAAATTGGGTATAAAACATATAATAAATACACAAAATAAAACACATTGACCATTTGTTTTAAAAAATTTGTGAAAAAGTAAAACACATAATAATTGTTTTTAAAGTGTTTTATTATCCTCAAAAGTGCATAAATGCTACGATTGAACTCATAATCACATTTTTATTTCTGCATCAGAAACTTGGCACGGTTATTGCTTTATATATAAGCATAAGAAAAACAAAACAAAATTAATATAAAGTATAAAAACAAAAAGTATTAAAAGGAGAGAGCAAAATGGAAGAATTAGAATTAGCAATCATGAATATTATAATAAACGCTGGAGACTGCAAAAATCATGCTTATATGGCTCTTAATAATGTAAACGAAGGAAATTATGAGGAAGCTGAAAAAGAAATGCAATTAGCAAATGATGCATTAGCTAAAGCTCATGAAGGTCAGACAATGTTTCTTCATAAAGAAGCTAATGGAGAAAAAGTTGATATATCGGTTTTATTTGTACATGCACAAGATCATTTAATGACAGCAATAACTGAAAAGAATTTAATTGAACAAATAATGGAATTAAGGAAAATTATAAATACATTAGTAAAACAATAAAAGAGATATAAATTTAATTAATCAACAACTATAATTCTTATTTTAATAAACTATATATATTTAAGGAGGAATCAACTATGATGAAAATTAGATTATTTTGCGCAGCAGGAATGTCAACAAGTCTTTTAGTTAGTAAAATGAAGGATGCAGCTAAGGTCAAAGGTGTAGAAGTAGATATAGAAGCTTTTCCAGAAGGACAAATGGATAAACATCTAGATAATGTAAACGTTGCACTATTAGGGCCACAAGTTGGATATACATTAGGAAAAGCAAAAAAGATGTGTGAACCACTTGGAATTCCAGTGGATGTAATACCAATGGTTGATTATGGAATGATGAATGGAGCAAAAGTGCTAGAATTTGCACTAAATTTAGCTAATAAATAAGAACTGAATTTATATAGAAAAATGTAATATAAAACTGAATTATTGTACAAAGTTATATATAATCATTTAAGATATTAGCAGGCTATATGGAAGGTTGTAACTTTAATATAAAAGATAATATTAAGCCTAACATATTTATTATTATATATTCTGACTATCATATTATATTTAATTAAGGAGGAATCATTATGTCAATTGGAAATACCCTAAATGAAAAGGTTATACCAGTAGTTATGAAGTTTGTTAACCTAAAAGGTGTTATAGCATTAAAAGATGGTATTTTATTTACATTACCTTTTATTATGGTAGGATCAGTATTTTTATTACTTGCACAAATACCATATCAGCCATTTAACGATTGGATGGCTAGTCAGCTTGGACCAGGATGGACAGAGCCATTATTTCAAGCTTATGGAGCTACATTCTCAATAATTGCATTTATTGCGGCAATAGGTATAGCATATACCTATGCGAAAAACGAGGGACATGAACCTCTATCTGCAGGAATAATATCATTTGTAGTATTTTTATTAACAACTAATTCTTATGTGATAACTAAGGGAGGAGAAAAAGTAAGCGATGTTATTAGTAAAGAATTTGCTGGTGGAAAAGGAATGGTTACAGCAATTATTATTGGTTTAGTTGTAGGTGCAATTTACTCATGGTTCATGAAAAGGAAGATTACAATTAAAATGCCAGCTGGTGTACCACAAGGGGTTGCAAACTCATTTGCATCATTAATACCAGCAGCAGTTATAGTGCTTGGAGCAACAATACTTTATAGTATTCTTAAATATGGAATGAATACAACATTTATAGAACTAATATATAAGTTAATACAAACACCATTACAAGGAATGACAGATTCTCTAGGCGGAGTTATTGTTATGACATTTATAATCCCATTTTTATGGTGGTTTGGAGTACATGGATCATCAATTATAAGTGGTATAATGACAGGAATACTAACATCAAATGCAATGGAAAATCAAGCTATAGTTAATAGTGGAAAAGCACTTACAGTAGCTAATGGTGGTCATATAGTAACACAACAATTTTTAGACAATATGATTGGTATGACAGGTTCAGGTGTAACAATAGGACTTGTAATATGTATGTTATTGTTTGCAAAATCAGCACAAAGTAAAGAACTAGGTAAATTAGCTATAGTACCAGGATTTTTCAATATAAATGAACCAGTTTCATTTGGAACTCCAATAGTAATGAATCCATTTATGGCAATACCATTTATACTTACTCCAATGGTTACAGGGTTAATTACTTATTTTGCAATGTATACAGGGTTAGTTCCATTATTTACTGGAGTATTAGTTCCATGGACAACACCACCAATAATAGCAGGACTTATCTTAGGTGGATGGAAAATGGCGTTATTGCAATTAGTAATTATGGGAGTATCATTTGTTATTTACTACCCATTCTTTAAGAAACAAGATGCTTTAAACTTTAAAAATGAACAGGCAGCAAAAAATGCATAAAATTGAAATTTGATATAAATTAAATCAAGAACATTTTTAAAAATTAGTAGTCGTAATTTAATTAAAGATAAATTATTATTACTTTTTCTATAATAAATAGCCTCTATATAAAATAGTTATTTTCAAAGACTATTTATATGGAGGCTTATTTATATCAATGTTGTAATTTGAATTCAGAAATTTGCTCATGCATAATTTGCGAGTGAGATGCTAATTCTTCAATAGATGCTGATGTTTCCTCTGCTGTTGCTAGGTTAGTTTGGACAATATCTGATATAATATCCACTTTTAAAGTCATTTTTGATATTGCACTTGTTTGCTCTTCAGAAGCAGTAGCTATTTCCTTTACTAACTCTGAAGTATATTCAACATTTTCGACAATGCTATTTAAGGCTATACCAGTTTCATTTGCTATCAATTCGCCTTTAGATACAGTGTTTAATGAGTTCTTTATTATTTGAGTAATATTTTTAACAGAATTAGAAGATTGTTCAGCTAATTTTCGTACCTCATCAGCAACAACGGCGAACCCCTTTCCGGCATCGCCTGCTCTGGCAGCTTCTATAGCTGCATTTAAAGCTAATAAGTTAGTTTGTTCAGATATTGACTGAATTGTATTTATAATTGCTGAAATTTCATTGGAGGCAGTAGCAATCTCGTTTATAGATTCCATTAATTGTTTCATTTTATTATTTCCATCAGCAACAATCTTTGTTGTTTCATTGTAATAATTATAAGCTTTTTCAGAGTTATTTGTATTCTTTTTTACTTGATCAAGTATTATATTAAAGTTTCCCTGAAGTTCTTGCACTGCGCTAGCTTGATTAGAAGCTCCTTCGGAAAGTACTTTTGTAATTGAAGAAATTTCTTTCGCGCTATTTGCAGTAAAATCAATTGATTTATCTATATCTAAAAAGCTAGAATTTAAGTTAGCTATAATTTCATCTAAAGATTTTTGTATTGGCGCAAAATCCCCAATGTAATGAACGGATTCCATTTTGTTAATATTTAAATTTCTATTTGATAATTCCTCTAATGTATATGTTATATCTTTAATATATAATTTTAGCATATCTATAGATTTCTTCAAATCATTGAACATATCACCCATTTCATCTTTTGAAGAATATTCATTGTCTATGTTTAATATTCCATTTGATAAATTTGTAGAAACTTTTTTTACATTATTTATTCCTTCAAATATAGAAGATTTTAAAGTTTTACCTAGAAATCTTGGAATGAGTATTAAAAATATAATTATTAAAACAAGAATTACGGTAGCCAAATTCCTGTAAAAAATGGATTCATTTACAAATGTTTGTGCATTTCCTTTAGAAGATTCGTATAATTGAGAAATATAATTTTCGACAATATCTATTTGAAAGCTATATGTATCCAACTTAGAAGTTATTGTACTTTTAGGATCATTATTTTTGATAGAATTGCATAGTTCTTTTCTATAGGTATCAGCAATACTTAAATTTTTAGTAAGTTGATCTATGGCAGATTTATCACTTGTATTTTGCTTCAATAAATCTATCTTACTAGTGAGCTCTTCAAGGGCTTCATCGGAATTTCTTATAAAGTCTTCCTTATTTTTAGGACTATTTTCTATTACAGCTCTAGAAATATTTGTATCAGAAACCTGAAATGCAAGCCTAATATCGGATAATGCTTGAGAAATATGATAAGGACCATTATATAGAGAAAAAGTTCTAGCAGATAATGATAGTAGTACACCTATAGATATAACCATACTCAATAATGTAAATATAAGTATAAAATTAAAGGTTGTATCTATTTTTTTACTTATAGAATAGTTTTTGAATTTTTCGTTTAATTTGAATGATTTACTTATGAAGGATTGTTTATCTTTATTAAAAGCTTTTTTAATTTTATTCATACCGAATCACTCCTACTAAATTCAAAGTGAAAACATTAACATATATTATTATATCAAAGTTTACATATTACAGCAATTGAATAAATAGATAAAAATTTATGCATTTTACAGTATATAACTATTAGAAAAATTAATTATGAAAATGTATACAAAAAGGTATTGACTAATTAATATAAAAGCTTTATTATAGACTTATCAAACAACATTTAAAAAGTTATTTTAAAATATATTTAAAGTGAAACATTAACAAGTACTAAAGCTAAATTTAAAACTCGGACAGGCTATGTAAAATAATAGCTAGATTCAATTATTTAGGAATAGGATATTAATTAATATCTAACTTAATAAATCTAATTTGTAGCATTAAAATATCGAATAATATACTTCGTAAAATTTGTCAAGATCTGATTATAAGAATTTAAAATTCATAAAAAATGGAGGAGTTAAAAATGAATAATATACCACAAGTAAAATTAGGAATTGTTGCAGTAAGTAGAGATTGTTTCCCAATGGAATTATCAGAAAATAGAAGAAAAGCAGTAGTAGAAGCTTTTAATGGAGAAATTTTTGAATGTCAAACAACTGTTGAAAATGAAAAAGATATGAGAAAAGCTTTAGCTGAAGTTAAAGAAGCTGGAGTAAATGCATTAGTTGTATATTTAGGAAACTTTGGTCCTGAAACTTCAGAAACTTTACTTGCTAAAGAATTTGATGGACCAGTTATGTTTGCAGCTGCTTCAGAAGAGAGCGGAGATAATTTAATAGGCGGACGTGGAGATGCATATTGCGGAATGTTAAATGCAAGCTACAATTTAGCTCTAAGAAACATTAAAGCATACATTCCAGAATATCCAGTAGGAACAGCTCCAGAAGTTGCAGGAATGATTTCTGAATTTGTGCCAGTTGCTACTGCATTATTAGGATTAAAGAACTTAAAAATAATTTCTTTTGGTCCAAGACCTCAAGATTTCTTAGCTTGTAATGCACCTATTAAACAATTATACAATTTAGGTGTTGAAATAGAAGAAAACTCAGAACTAGATTTATTTGCTGCATTTAATGATCATAAAGATGATCCAAGAATTGCAGACGTTATAGCTAGCATGGAAAAAGAATTAGGTGAAGGAAATAAAATGCCTGGTATCTTACCAAAGCTTGCTCAATATGAAATTACATTATTAGACTGGATGGAAGAACATAAAGGTTCAAGAGAATACATTGTATTTGCAAATAAATGCTGGCCTTCATTCCAAACACAATTTGGATTTGTACCATGTTATGTAAACAGCCGTTTAACAGCTATGGGAATCCCAGTATCATGTGAAGTTGATATTTATGGTGCATTAAGTGAATACATCGGAACTTGCATAAGCCAAGATGTTGTAACATTACTTGATATAAACAATACAGTTCCAGCTGATATGTATGAATCAGAAGTTAAAGGGAAATTTAATTATTCATTAAATGATACATTCATGGCATTCCACTGTGGTAATACAGCAGCTTGTAAATTAACATGTGGAACAATGAAAAACCAAATGATTATGGCAAGAGCTCTTGAACCAAATCAAGAACCAAATATAACTAGAGGAACACTTGAAGGAGATATAGTACCAGGAGATATTACATTCTTCAGATTACAAAGTAATGCAGATGCAGAACTTACAGCTTATGTAGCAGAAGGTGAAGTATTACCAGTTGCAACTCGTTCATTTGGAGCTATAGGAGTATTTGCAATTCCTGAAATGGGAAGATTCTATCGTCACGTATTAGTAGAAGGCAGATATCCTCATCATGGAGCAGTTGCATTTGGACACTTTGGAAAAGCTGTTTACAACTTATTTAGATATTTAGGTGTTAAAGAAGTTGGATTCAATCAACCAAAAGGTATGCTTTACAAAACTGAAAATCCTTTCAAATAGTATTGGATATTTACCAGAATCAAAGGGTTATAGATAAATATTCTTGGCAGTTTTTTTATCTATCTTTGTTTTTGAGGTAATATATTTCAAAGGCTGAAGGCAGGTTCCCCTCCAGCTTTCAGCCTCAATTTATAAAAATTTAATATGTGAATAAAAATATAAATGCCTTCATTATTTAGATAGTATTTTAGAGAACTATTTAAAATGGAGGTTATTTATGCGTTTAATAAAGAAAAATTACAATAGGATATAAAATTATATCTAAAAGACAAATTATTCAATTTTTATTAAACGTTATCAATGCTAATATATAAGTATATCAAATATATGAAAATTCTAGGGGGTAGAAAGGTATATGAATAAGAATTTGAAAAGGATAGCATCAATCATAATGACAGTAACTATGGTTTCTGCATCAATGATTGGCTGCGGAAACAGCACTTCACAGACAAGCGGTGGATCTGCTTCAGGAAAGACAAAATTGACATTATGGCATATCCAAACGTCAACAGCAGCAGATGCAATTAAAGCATCAGTTAAAAGGTTTATGGAAGCTAACCCACAATATGATGTAGAAGTTGTTGATCAGGTTAATGATTCCTACAAACAGAAATTATCTATGGCAATGAGTTCAAATCAGACTCCAGATGTATTTATTCAATGGGGAGGATCAGGATTAATTGATTATGTAAATTCAAATAAAATTGCTGATCTTACAGAATTCATGAACAAAGATAACTACAAAGATAAATTTATAGATGCTGGAATTAATCAATGTTCATACAATGGAAAAATTTATGCCGTTCCAGTTGAAAACGTATCCGTAGCAGGCTTCTTCTATAACAAAGATGTTTTTGCTAAATATGGAATACAAGAGCCAAAAACTATTTCTGAATTAGAAGCTGCATGTGATAAGTTAAAAGCAAACGGAGTGGCGCCATTTGCTTTAGCTAATGCTACAAAATGGACAGGATCTATGTATTATATGTACTTAGCAACTCGTTTTGGTGGGTTAAATGCATTCGCAGATGCAGCATCAGGAAAAGGAAAATTTGAAAACCCTGCATTTGAATTTGCTGGAAGCAAAATTCAAGATTGGGTTAAAAAAGGTTACTTTATAGATGGATTCAATGGTATGGATGATGATAGTGGTCAAGCTAGACAAGCATTATACAAAGGTGATGCAGCTATGGATTTAATGGGTTCATGGTTCACAGGTACAGTACTTGGTGAAAATCCAGACTTTATGAGTAAATTAGGATTCTTCCCATTCCCAGCATTAGACGGTTCAAAAGAAGATCAATCACTTTGTGCAGGAACAGTTGGAGATAACTTATATTCAATTTCAGAAACATGTAAAGATAAAGAAGGTGCTTTTAAATTAATTCAATCTTTATTAGATGATCAAGCATTACAAGATCGTAAGAAATTAGGTAAGATTATTCCACTTAAAGATTTTAAACCAGATGATGCATTAACACAAAAAATCTTAGACACAGTTAACCAAGCAAAAGGAGTTCAATTATGGTATGACCAATACTTACCAGCAGAAGTTGCAGAAGTACACAAATCAACTTGCCAAGAAATATTTGGTTTAACTAAGACTCCACAAGATGCAGATAAGGAATTACAATCTGCTATGGATTCATATAAGGCAAAAAATAAATAATTATAGCAGCATTTAAAAAATAATGTAAAGCTGTTGCAAAATAAAAATTCTATTATATATAAACAACTGCAAATTTAGATTTGCGTTATAGCTTATCTTTGAATGAGAAGGCGCAAAGCATTTATGATTTCTGAAAAAGGAGTAGAAATATGATATATCAGAGATGTAAATATGTTTATATTATAAGTCAAATGCAGAAGTTGAATTTATGCGGTGGAATTAATTTTGTAACAGCTCAATAATTATATAAAGGAGAGAGAAAAAGTGCAATTACAAACTAATAGTTTAGCTAAAAGACGTGCCGCGTCAACGAGAAATGCAGCAATTATATTTCTTGTGCCAGCATTTTTATTCTTAATAATATATATAGCATATCCAATTGTCTACTCTTTTAATTTAAGTTGCTATAATTGGAATGGATTTGCATCAAATAAGGTATTTGTAGGATTAAATAACTGGAAAGAACTTATTGCTGACCAAATTTTTAGAAAAGCGTTTCTAAATAATATTGTTATTATGATTCTATCTATAGCTGTCCAATTACCAATAGGTCTTGCTCTTGCAACATTTTTAGATTTTGGTGGGAAAAAATTTAATATATTTAAAGTAATTTGGTTTATACCAATGTTAATGTCATCTGTTGCAATTGGTTATTTATTTAAGTATGCATTAGATGCAAATTCTGGTATAGTATCAGGAATATCAAAGTTGCTTGGTGGGCATTCAGTAGACTTATTAGGTAACCCTAAGACAGCACTATTAACCATAACAATAGCTATTTGCTGGCAATTTATTCCCTTCTATATGGTGTATTTTTTGGCTGCATATAGTGGAATACCATCAGATTTATATGAAGCAGCAATAATTGATGGAGCAAAAAAAAGTCAGTATTTTTGGAAAATAGCACTTCCACTTATGAAACCAGCTATTAAAAGTGCAATTGTATTATCAATGGTTGGATCATTAAAATATTTTGATCTCATATATGTTATGACAGGTGGAGGACCAGGTAACGCGTCAGAACTTATGGCAACTTATATGTATAAGAACGCGTTTTTATCTCAAAGAATGGGATATGGCTCAGCAATTGCTTCAGGGATGTTTATTCTTATAACCATAATATCATTAATCACAATTAAAACATTAAATAGAAAGGAAGATTGACTATTATGAAGCAGAATTCATTAATAAAAAAATTATCTATAAAAGCTATTGTTGGAATACTAGCAATAGCATGGCTTTTAATTACAATGGTTCCTTTTATATTTATGTTATTAGCAGGATTCAAACAGCAATTTGAGATGCTTATGGGAAGTGTATTTGATTTACCAAAAAGTTTATATTTAAAGAATTTCATTGACGTATTCAAAGGAAACATATTTATTTACTTTAAAAACAGTATATTAGTACTTATAGTGTCGCTAGTAATTTTACTATTCTTAAGTGCATGTGCATCTTATCCATTATCTAGATTCAAATTTAAGCTAAATAAGCCAATATATGCTATAATAGTAGCATGTATGTCAGTGCCAGTTCACGTAACATTACTTCCAATATTTTTGATGACTACTAAGATGGGTTTGTATGATAGTCCTTGGGCATTAATAGGTCCATATGTGGCTTTTAATTTACCAATCTCAGTATTTATATTAGTTACATTTATGCAGGCAATTCCTAGGGAATTAGAAGAAGCAGCTGAGATAGATGGGTGCAATAAATATAAAATCTTTTCAAATGTTATGCTTCCATTAGTGAAGCCAGGGCTAGCAACTTTAGCAATTTATAATGGTGTTGCTATATGGAATGAATTCAGTTTTGCATTAGTTTTAACTCAAACATTACCTAATAGAACATTACCACTTGCTATTTGGGAATATCAAGGTCAATATACAATGAATGTTCCAATGATTATGTCGGTATTAACTATTTCTATGTTACCAATGATCATAGCATTTATTTTTGGACAAGATAAATTAATAAAGGGTATGATGGCAGGAGCTGTCAAAGGTTAATAATATACTTATGGTAGGTAACTCTTATATATAAGAATTACAAAAAGGGATACAGGTATGTATAAGAAATTGAGAAAAGTTATAAATAAGCTATCTAAAATGAAATTTAATCAGAAGATTACTACATTTTTTATATTGGCAGTCTTAATTACTAATAGTTTTGTGATTTTTGCTGTTTATCAATTAGCAGGAAAGCAAATTACTGAAAAATCCAGTGGATTAGTGCAAGGACAGTTTGAAACAATAACGGATATTTTAAATATAACATTAAAAAATATTATTGAGACATCGAATATGATTACAGGAGACAGTAGAGTTAAAGAATTCTTAATGAATAATAGGCTGACTTCAAAGAATTATAACAAAGATACAAGTGATGCATATTCGTCAGTAAGATATCTCTTGAATACAAACAGTTATATAGATTATATTGGATTGGTGAAATTTGATGGTCCAGAGTTAATATATGTTGGAGAGTCTTGGACAAGTAGCGATTTCAGGACTCAAACTTTAAAAGATTATCAAGATGCTGTAGGCACAAAGTTTGGTAACTGTAAGATAAGCATGAAGAAAAAAGTATTTTATCCAGATCAGTATGTACTAAATATATATCAACCGATCAATGATAAATACAATTTTAATAAATATACTGGATTTTTAGTAATAGGAATTGGAGAAAAAAGTATAAAAGAATTTTACTCTAATTTAGATAAAGGGTTAAAAGTACAAACATATTTAACAGATAAAGATGGAGTTATTATATCTAATGAGGATAAATCTCTGATTGGAACAGAAAGTCCTTATAAAAGCGTATTACAAGGAAAAAGTGGCCAACAAAAAGTTGAAGATAAGATGGTTATTTATGAGAAACTTGATAATTGGGATTGGTATATGGTAGGGGAGATACCCACAAGATCAATGTTAAGGGATACCAATGCAGTAATAATTTTAATAATAGCTTTAGTAATAGGTGCCGGAGTATTAATTAGTATAGCTTGCTATAAATTAAGCAATAACTTATATAAGCCGATGGATGACATTGTAAGAAAGATGAGAGAGGTTTCGATGGGAAATCTGGAAGTTAGAATGGAACATGATTATGATGGCAAAGATTTTAGGCAACTAGCAAGTGGCTTTAATATCATGATTGAAGAAATTAATATACTTATGTATAGGATAAAAAAGGAGCAATCTGAGATTAAGCAAATTGAATTAAACAGACTGCAATCTCAAATTAAACCACATTTTTTATATAACACACTAGAGTGTATACATTGGCAGGCTTTATCGGATGGAAATAAAGATGTATCAAAAATGGTAAAAGCGTTAGCTAATTATTATAGATTATGTCTAAGTAGAGGGAAAGATGTTATTCCTATTTCACAAGAACTAGAAAATGTAGAAAATTATTTGATCATACAAAATATGAGATATAGTGGCATTGCTGAGTGTGAAATAAATGTAGATGAGAATTTCAAAAATGTACTAATACCCAAGCTTACACTTCAACCTTTAATAGAAAATTCCATTTATCATGGAATAAGGGTCAAAGATGGGTATAAAGGTAAAATATTAGTTACCGCAAGAGAAATAAATAACAAGATAGTTATATCAGTTGCTGATAATGGAGTTGGAATGAGACAAGAACAAATTGATGAAATAAATAGCTCTATATCAGTATTTGATGAAAAAACTGGATATGGCTTAAGGAATGTTCATAAGCGAATTGAAATATTATTTGGTAGTGGGTATGGATTATACTACAAGAAAAATGAACATGGTGGAACTACGGTAGATATTATATTACCTAAAGGAGAGAATAATTAATGTATAAAGCTATAGTTGTAGATGATGAGGAAATGATTAGAAAAGGAATATGTAGTGTGATTCCTTGGGAGAAACTCAAGATAGATACTGTTAAAATGGCATCCTCAGGAATTGAATCTTTAAAAATCATGGAAGAAGAAGCATTTGATATCATGATTACAGATATATGTATGACTGAGATGAATGGATTATCTTTAGTAGAAAAGATGAATTATCTAAATCCTAGGTTAAAAATTATTGTTTTAACAGGATATGATAATTTTGAATATGCTCAAAAATGCTGCAAGATGCAGGTGGAGGATTATCTCCTAAAACCAGTAGATGAGATAGAACTTGAGAATGCTATCGGAAGATTAATAGAAGATTTAGAGCATGAGAAAACTTTAAGCCATGAGCAAAAGATAAATAGCAGGATACAAGGTGTAACAGAACAATTAAAGCTTGAACAGATTATGCAAAATTTACTTTATGAACGAGTGAAGACAAGTGAATTTAAAAAAGTATTGAGGGAGTATTCTTACGATAAGGAAGAGATGCTTCAAATTGCTTTGGTATGTCCAATTATAGATGATAATTTAGCTTGGAAACAACATTTTGAATTATTAAATTTATCTATTAAAAATATTTGCATTGAATTATTTGATTCTAAGAAACAAGGGATTACATTTGAGGACAAAAATAAAAATATAGTAATTGCCATATTTATAAGAGAAGAGTTAGAAGAAGTAACATTAAGAGTACAACATTTAATTGAGTATTTAAAAAATGAGTATGAAATTAATCCTAAAGTGATTCTTGGAAGCGTTGTAGGAGGATTTAATAAGATCAATATTTCATATAACGACGCATGTGTTTTATTAAATAATAAGAGCACATATGGAAAAATCATAACTAAAGAACCTAGAGAAATGCGTTTGACTTTATTTAACGAGAGAGTCCAGGAATTTAAGAAGAATATGATAGATAATATAGATGACCTTGAGAAAGTAATGAGTATCTATGAGGCTTATTCAGAGGCTATAGAGTTTTATAATTTATCAACATCATTAGTTAAGAAAACATGTTTTGATATTGGAGGAGGAATATATTTTTCCTATGCCATGGAAAAAGGAGATATATCAGATAATAAATTAAATTCTTTATTAATTTCATTAAAAAATTGTAGTAGAAGTGATGCGTTGAGAATTACACGAGATTTCATAATACAAATACTTCAGACTGATATTGGAGAAAGCCATGAAATTATAAGAAAAGCAAAACAATATATTAATGATCATTTAAATGAAGACATTTCAGTATATAGTATAGCGGAAATGCTTTATTTAACTCCAACCTATTTTTCAAAGCTGTTTAAACATAGTACAGGAGAAGGCTGTAATAACTACATTATACGTAAACGAATACAGAAAGCTAAATCCCTATTGGAAACAACTAGTATGAAAACAGGTAAAATAGCAACTTTAGTGGGATATAAGGATACAAATTATTTTTCTTTAGCTTTTAAAAAACAGACAGGAATGTCACCAACTGAATTTAGAGAAAAAGGGGGAAGTTATAATGAGGAAGGCAACTTTGATTTCAACAACAAGAACTGATAGCTTAGTAAGTAGTACTATAGATATTAGTAAAGATAAATCATACCATACATTAGAGTTAAATGGAGAATCTTATCAAACTATTGATGGATTTGGTGGATGTTTTAATGAGTTAGGATATATAGCATTAAAAAAGATTCCAAATGATAAGAAAGAAGAGGTGCTTAGAAATCTATTTGATCCAGAGGAGTGTAATTTTACTTATTGCAGATTGCCAATTGGAGCAAATGATTATGCAGAAAGCTGGTACAGTCTAAATGAAACTAAGGGCGATTATGAAATGAAGAATTTTAGCATTGAAAGAGACAAAGAATGCTTGATTCCGTACATTAAAGAAGCAGAAAAATATAGTGGGGAGCTTAATTTATTTGCTTCTCCATGGAGTCCGCCAACTTGGATGAAGTTCCCGGAAGTATATAATTTTGGAACACTAATATGGGAGGAGAAAAATCTAAAAGCATATGCTCTTTACTTTAAGAAATTTATTGAAGAATACCAAAAAGAGGGTATTAAAATTAACCAGGTACACATACAAAATGAACCTATAGCAGATCAGAAATTTCCATCATGTGTTTGGTCAGGAAAACAATTACGTGATTTTATAAAAGAATACATCGGGCCATTATTTGAAGAGAATAAACTTGATACTGAGATATGGCTTGGAACATTAAATTCTCCTTATGATGATTATGGAGATGAAAATTGGCAATTTGGTCAGTATAATAATTTTGCTAACACTGTACTAAGTGATAAAGATGCAAAAAGATATATAAAGGGCGTTGGGTATCAGTGGGGAGGAAAGCATGCTTTGCTGCAGACAAGAATTGCTTATCCAGAAATGAAATTGATACAGACAGAAAATGAATGTGGAGAAGGAAAAAATAGCTGGGAATATGCTGAATATGTATTTAATTTAATGTGGACATACTTTATAAATGGAGTAAGCGCCTATACCTATTGGAATATGGTACTTGAAGAAGAGGGAATAAGCACTTGGGGATGGAAACAAAATTCACTTATTACAGTGACAAAAGATAATGATGTTAAATATAATCCAGAGTATTATCTAATGAGACATTTTTCAAAGTATATAAAACAAGGAGCAACAATGAAAGGTCTAAAAGGGGACTTTGCAGGAAATGCTTTGGCTTTTGAAAATCCAGACGGAAGTGTTGTATTAGAATTATTAAATCCATTTGATGAATTACAAGAAGTCACATTTAGTGTTAATGGTGAAGATTATAGCTTTAATATTCAGCCTCATTCTTTTAATACATTGGTTGTTTAGTCTTATAATTAAAAAAAGTTAGAATAAATATTATGATTATTTTAGGAGATGTGTAATATGGTCGAAGAAAAAAGAATTACTCATGAATATGCGTTAGAAAAAGCAAAAGAATTAGTAGGGAAAATGACGCTAGAAGAAAAAGCAGAACAATTAACTTATAAATCATCAGCTGTAAAAAGATTAAATATACCTAGATATAATTGGTGGAATGAGGGATTGCATGGAGTAGCCAGAGCAGGTACAGCAACAGTATTTCCACAAGCTATAGGATTAGCTGCTATGTTTGATGATGAGTTATTGAATGACATTGCAAAAGTTATCGCAACAGAAGGCAGAGCAAAGTATAATGAAAGCAGTAAAAAAGATGATAGAGACATCTATAAGGGAATAACTTTTTGGTCACCAAATGTTAATATTTTTAGAGATCCTAGATGGGGCCGTGGTCATGAAACTTATGGTGAAGATCCATATTTAACATCTAGATTAGGAGTGGCCTTTGTAAAAGGACTACAAGGAGAAGGCAAATATTTAAAAGTGGCAGCATGTGCAAAACATTTTGCTGTTCATAGCGGACCAGAAGGATTAAGGCATGAATTTGATGCAGTTGTAAGTAAAAAGGATTTATATGAGACATACCTCCCTGCTTTTGAAGCTTGTGTCAAAGAAGGTGATGTAGAGGCAGTAATGGGGGCTTATAATCGTACAAATGGTGAACCATGCTGTGGAAGTAAAACTTTATTAAGAGATATATTAAGGGGAAAATGGAACTTTAAAGGTCATGTAGTATCCGATTGCTGGGCAATTGCTGATTTCCACTTGCATCATAGAGTGACAAGCACTGCAACAGAATCAGCAGCATTAGCTATGAAAAATGGATGTGATCTAAACTGTGGTAATGTGTATCTTCAGTTACTACTTGCCTATAAAGAGGGATTGGTAACAGAAGAAGATATAACAACAGCAACAGAAAGATTAATGGCAACAAGAATAAGATTGGGAATGTTTGATGAAGAGTGCGAATATAACAAAATACCATATGAGTTGAATGATTGTAAAGAACATAATGAATTATCATTAAAAGCAGCTAGAAATTCAATGGTTTTATTAAAGAATAATGGAATATTACCATTAAATAAAAATAACTTAAAATCAATTGCTGTTATTGGCCCTAATGCTGATAGCCAGATCATGCTTAAAGGCAATTATTCAGGAACTGCATCTAGATATATAACTGTGTTGGAGGGAATACATGAAGCCGTAGGAGAAGATGTAAGAGTATATTATTCTGAAGGTTGTCATTTATTTAGAGACAGAGTTGAGGAATTAGCAGAACCTAATGATAGATTAAAAGAAGCAATATCAATAGCAGAAAGATCAGATGTTGCAATTCTATGCCTTGGACTAGATTCTACAATTGAAGGTGAGCAAGGAGATGCAGGTAATAGTGAAGGAGCTGGTGATAAAGCAAGCTTAAATTTACCAGGAAGGCAGCAAGAATTATTAGAGAAAATAATAGAAACAGGTACACCTGTTATATTAGTTATTGGCGCAGGAAGTGCATTGACATTTAATAATGCAGAGGATAAGTGTTCAGCTATATTAGATGCTTGGTATCCTGGAAGTAGAGGTGGCAGAGCTGTAGCTGACTTAATATTTGGAAAGTGTTCACCAAGTGGAAAGTTACCTATTACATTTTATAGAAATACTAAGGATCTACCAGAATTTATAGATTATTCAATGAAAGATAGGACATATCGCTATATGTCTTGTGAAAGCTTATATCCATTTGGTTATGGATTAACTTACTCTACTGTAAAATTATCGGAATTGCATGTACCAGATGTAAAAAGTGATTTTGAGGATGTAGAGGTAAGCGTAAAGATAACTAATACAGGAAATTTTGATATAGAAGAAGTTGTGCAATGTTATATAAAAGATCTTGAATCTAAACATGCTGTTAGGAATCATAGTCTAGCAGGATTTAAACGTGTTGGGTTGAAAATAGGAGAAAGCAAGATTGTAAAAATGAAAATCAAGAAATCATCATTTGAAGTAGTAAATGACGATGGAGAAAGGATATTAGATAGCAAAAGGTTCAAATTATTTGTTGGTATATCACAACCAGACAGCAGAAGTATTCAGCTTGTTGAAATATCTCCTTTAGAAGTTGATATCAAGCTAGCATAAATTTTTATAGTATATTATGAAGCTGCTCTAGTCAGAAAATATTTATCAGACTGGGCAGCTTTATTATAGTATATTATTTATAATTTTTTAAAGATTCAATTATTCTGTTAGAAATAGCTTGATAACCAGTGCTATTTGGATGAAAATTATCAGCAGCTAGATAATCTTGTAAGTTGTATTTGAAAAGATCATATGTTGGAATAAAAATTGCATTTGAATCTAATGATAAAAGTTGCTGACTTTGATAATTCCATTCATTTAATATGCTTACCTTATCAGATGTAAGATCTTTTCCAAATGAGTTATACAAGCCAATGAAAACTACCATAGATGATTGATTATTGGTTCTTATTATATTAAAAATAGATTTTAGATTAGCTAAATAGGTATCTTGAATATCTTTTATCTTAGTAGTGGATGAGCTTATATCTGTATTTTTAAGTTTACTTATTTCATTGCCACCTATAGATATAAATATCATGTTCGATCCTTTAATGTCAGCTAAGGTCTGTGACTCTTGAACTACATTTAAAAGCCCGTTAGATACATCTCCGTTTATGGCAAGATTATTTATTTTAATCTCCTTTGAAACTTTAGTTTTCCAGTATTCTGAAAAATAGCCTGAAAAGCCAAGTCCTTTTTCATCTCCAGTTCCTTTAGCAAGGGAGTCACCAAGAACTAATATGTTGTAATAGTTTTGATCTAATTCTTCACTTTTAGGTTGTTCAGATTCCTTATCGGATATCTCTTTAGGAGGGCGAGAACTTATTGATAATGCTGATATAAATCCCATAACTAAGGTTATGGTAGAAACTATGGATAGTAATAAAATAAATTTCCATCTTATATTTTTAAACATTTTAAATCCCTCCTTTTAAACTAATACATCTTGTTTTAAAAATGCAACAAAACTAACAATAAAGGCACCTATGCCCCAAGCTAGAAGTACTAAAGTGCTAAAACTTAATGACATTCCACTTATTGGAGTATATGATCCTGTAAGATACTGAGGTAAGTTTAGATTGATGGCAAAAAAGTACTTTATTGAAGGCCAATCATTTAGAAACAATCTAAGAAAGCCTCCCCCAACTAATGTAGCCATCATTATACCTATGGAGGTAGCTGTATTTCTTACTAAAACTGAAATCATAAATGAAATTGTACCGATAACAATTGATACAAACCATCCAAGAGAGTATACGAGAATTAAATATTGCAATTCGGTTACTTTGATTACATTGGAAACATCTAAGGTTCCGGAAGCAGAGCTAAAACCTGTAGCTACAGGCTCATTAAATCCCCAGTTATTAAAAAATAAACCAGAAATTAAAATTGAAAATAGAGCCATCTCTAGAATTACTATAGAAAACATGATTAGAAGTGCTATATATTTACTAAGTAATATCTTCCATCGAGGAACAGCTCTTGTTAGCAGTACTTTTATAGTTTTAGCAGAAAATTCTCCACATACGCTATCTCCAGCCAATAGAATTATTAGTAAAGGTAGTAATACAGATATGGACTGTTCCATTAGTTTAACTGAAAATTTTGCAGCACTTGGAGTAATTGGATTTATGTTGTTATCTAAATAATACTGATTTTGCTGAATTTGAATATTAATTGAAGGCTTACTTTCGTCAGGGGTATCAGGTCTATTAAGCCTATTTTTTAGGTCCTGGATTTGTTGCTTTTGTAATGACAGCCAAGGGATATCGCCACTTTGAGTAGTTGTCTTTAAATACTTATTCAAAGTGTTTTGATATTGATAATTTTGGCCATATGCAAAAAGCGAAACTAAAATTAGGATTATAGCACTAATAAGTAGAAGTTTCCGCTTATATAATATTTTATTAACTTCATTTTTAACTAATACTAGCAATATATACACCTCCTTAACTAACAATAGAGTTACTTTCTGTAAGTGATAAAAACAGATCCTCCAAATTTTTCTGATTTATACTTACGAACTTTATTGCTATTCCTTCTTCGATAAACGAAGAATTAATTTTTTCAATTTTTGATACATCAACTTTTGCTATTATCTTATTGTCTATAAGTGAACTATTAATATTCCACTTATCTTTTAATATTTTAATTCCCTTTGAATTATCACTTAGAACAAAGGAAACTTCCTTATCACTTATAAGTTCAGAGACTGAAGCGTATTTTAGTAAAGTACCACTTTTTATTATTGCAACAGTATCACACATTAATTCAACCTCAGATATCAAATGGCTAGAAACGAGAACAGCAATATTTTCTTTTTTAGCAAGATCTTTAATAATATGTCTAAACTCATTTATTCCTGAAGGATCAAGTCCATTTGTAGGCTCATCTAATATAAGAAGCTTTGGCTTATGAATAAGAGCTTGCGCAAGTCCTAACCTTTGCTTCATTCCCAAAGAATAAGTAGACACTTTCTCATTTATTCTATTCTGCATTCCTACAAGTTCAATTGCTCTCGTTATATCTTCATTAGTAACATTTTTATTCATAGAAGCAAGCATCTTCAAATTTTCTAAGCCACTTAAATAATTATACATATCTGGACCTTCTATAATACATCCAACTTTAGACATAGCCTTAATATAATCCTTAGTAATTGAATAGCCATCGATTAAAATTTTTCCACTAGTAGGGGAAGAAAGGCCGACAATCATTCTTAAAGTGGTAGACTTTCCAGCACCATTTGGTCCAAGAAAACCTAAAACCTCACCTTCATTAATTGAAAAGGTAATGCCTTTAACAATTTCTTTATTTTTTATAGATTTATGAACATTATCTAATAACAATATTTGTTTTGCCATAGTACACCTTCTTTTTATAATTATTTTAAGATTGATTAAAGTATTGAAGATATAATAATCTATTAAAAATTCGATTCAAATCAGTTTCTTCTGGAAAAGAATTCATGGTGAGAATAAATTCATTATAACTCTTATTATCTATTAATTTTATGTTTTATACTAAATATTACTGAAATTTGTTTAGGTATAATATTCCCATTATTTTGCTTATTGATTCCTAGTAAGTAGTTAGACTAGCTATATTATGAAACAAACTGTTTTATAAAAAAACAAATAACTAAATAGTAGCATGTGTCACTAAATCCGAAAAAATAAGGT
Source organism: Clostridium beijerinckii (assembly GCF_018223745.1). Lineage (NCBI taxonomy): Bacteria > Bacillati > Bacillota > Clostridia > Eubacteriales > Clostridiaceae > Clostridium > Clostridium beijerinckii. Next base: position 5,220,213 of record NZ_CP073653.1, on the reverse strand, counting down.
ATTTTATTTTGGGGTGTGATATCTTTTAGGTAAAGGATTACTTATATGCATTTTGTAAAAAAGTAGCTCTTGTATTTTATATCCAAGGAATTTTCAGATTAGGAAAATATCTTAAATTTAAAATTTGCCTGAGGCGAGATTAAGGGAGGAAATAAGTAATGAAAAAAGAAAAAATCAAAATAGTTACTATTGGTGGAGGATCAAGTTACACTCCTGAATTAATTGAAGGGTTTATAAAAAGGAAAGATGAACTGCCTATTAAAGAAATATGGCTTGTAGATATTGAAGATGGAAAAGAGAAGTTGGAAATAGTTGGAGCAATGGCTCAAAGAATGGTTAAGGCAGCAGGGTTGGATTGGAAAGTTAATTTAACTTTAGATAGGAGAGAGGCCCTTAAGGATGCGGATTTTGTGTCAACTCAATTTAGAGTAGGACTTTTAGATGCAAGAATAAAGGATGAAAGAATTCCTTTAAGCCATGGAATAATTGGACAAGAGACTAACGGTGCTGGTGGTATGTTTAAAGCATTTAGAACAATTCCAGTAATATTAGATATAATAGACGATATGAGAGAGTTATGCCCTAATGCATGGCTTGTTAACTTCACAAATCCATCAGGAATGGTGACTGAAGCAGCTATAAAATATGGCGGATGGGACAGAACTGTTGGACTATGTAATGTTCCAATCAACTGTATAGAAGATGATGCAAAGATGCTTGGAGTTCCTTCAAGTGAATTATTCTTTAAGTTTGCAGGATTAAATCATTTCCATTGGCATAGAGTATGGGATAAGGAAGGTAATGAAAAAACTGCAGAAGTAATTGAAAAATTTTACAACCCATTGTTAGCAGAAGAAAAGAAAGATGCAGGAGTTGCCAATATTAAAGATATCAAGTTTAACTATGAGCAGGTTAAAGACTTGGGAATATTACCTTGTCCATATCATAGGTATTACTATATTACAGATGATATGTTGAAGGAAGAACTTGAAAGTTACTCAAAAGGTGAAACTAGAGCGGAGGTTGTAAAAAGGACAGAGGCAGAATTGTTTGAACTATATAAAGATCCAAAGCTTGACTATAAACCAGAACAATTAACTAAGAGAGGTGGAACTCACTACAGTGATGCTGCTTGTGAATTAATTGCTTCAATATACAATGACAAGAGAACAACTATGGTAGTTAGCACAAAGAATAATGGTGCGTTAGAGGATCTTCCATATGACTCTATCGTAGAAGTTTCAAGTACAATCACGTCTCATGGACCAGAACCGATTAATTTTGGAAAGTTTGATCCAGCGCCAAGAGGTATGGTTCAAATAATGAAGGGAATGGAAGAAACAACAATTTCAGCAGCGGTTACAGGGAACTACAACAAAGCTCTTCATGCATTTACAATAAATCCATTAGTTCCAAGTGGACAAATTGCTAAAGATTTATTAGATGAAATGTTACTTGCACATAAAAAACACTTACCACAATTTGCTGAAAGAATAGAAAAACTAGAGAAAAATAAGTAGTAAACTTTGCAAAATCAGAAGAACAAAGAATGTTGAATAATAAATTTCAAGGATTGCTAAATGATTTCTTATATGGAGGAGCAATAGCTGCGAACCAATTTGAAGGTGGATATCTAGAATTAGAAGGCGGAACGTATTATCCAAGTCATGAAGCAATAGATTGTTATTATTAGGGAGTAGAAAAATATGATAAAATTTATTGTATCAGATATGGATGGAACATTACTTGGAAAAAATAATGATATACCTGAAGAAAATTTAAAGGCTATAAGCAAAGCAGAAGAAATGGGAGTAAAGTTCGTATTTGCTAGTGGAAGAATGTATGAAGATATTAAGCCATTTCTTGATAGATATAATTTAAAGTGTGAATGTATAGTATTAAATGGTGCAGAATATAGAGATAAAGACGGAAATATATTAGAAGGAATTTATATGGACAAAAGTAAGCTTAAGGACATTTTAGAGATAATAAAAAGAGATGGTCTTAATGTTGAGATATACACGGATAAAGGATTATATACTACTAATACTAAAGAAGAATCTTTAAAAGGAAGTGTACTTAGGGTCAAATATTTTCATCCAGAAGTTACAAATAATGAAGAAATCCTTAAGATGGCAAAAGAAGAACAGCATTTTGTAATTTTAAAGTATATTGATAATATAGATGAATTTTTAAGTAGAGATATTAAAATAGGAAAAATTGAGTCTTATGGTGAATGTGAAGATAAGCTTTTTGAATTAAAGGAAGAGCTTAAAACCATAGAGGGGCTTGCAATTGCATCAAGTATTGCAATTAATCTAGAAATAAATCATATAGAAGCTCAAAAAGGAATTATATTAGCTAAGATTTCAGATAAAAAGAGAGTAAAAAAAGAGGATGTTGTTGTAATTGGAGATGGGTTTAACGACTATTCAATGTTTACTGAATTTCCTATATCTTTTGCTATGGAAAATGCAATCCCTGAGATAAAAGAAATAGCAAAATATATAACAGATGCAAATTATAATTCTGGAGTGGCTAAAGCTGTTTATAAAATTTTACACCTATAAAAAGAGCAGCTATGCACATCTGAAAAGAGTGGCTTTGCCACAATACGGAACTTTCCTGCAATACGGATCATTGTACAAATAAACTTATACAGTTAACTGTAAACTGAAGAAAGTGGGGATAAAATGTTAAATAATAAATTTCAAGGATTGCCAAAGGATTTCTTATGGGGAGGAGCAACCGCTGCAAACCAATTTGAAGGTGGATATAGAGAGGGTGGAAAAGGCCTTAGCACATCAGACGTTATGACAGGTGGTACACATACTACACCAAGAAGAATAACTCCAGAATTAGAAGAAGGAACGTATTATCCAAGTCATGAAGCTATAGATTTTTATCATCACTATAAAGAAGACATTAAATTGTTTGCTGAGATGGGGTTTAAGACCTTTAGAATGTCAATAAATTGGACTAGAATTTTTCCGAATGGTGATGAGTTAGAACCAAATGAAGAAGGATTAAAATTCTATGATGATGTTTTTGCAGAATTAAAAAAATACAACATTGAGCCATTAGTTACAATATCTCACTATGAAACACCTTTTGGTTTAACTAAAAAGTATAATGGGTGGGCAAGTAGAGAAGTTATTGATTGTTATGTTAGATATTGCAACACAATATTTAACAGATATAAGGATGTCGTAAAATATTGGCTCACATTCAACGAAATAAATTGTTTAACAATGCCATTTGGTACATTTATGGGTGGTGGAATTTTATTGGATAAAGGTGGTGAACTTGAATTTAATAAAGAGATTGATGATAGTAGACAAATAAGATTTCAAGCTCTTCATCACCAATTCATTGCAAGCGCAAAAGCTGTTAAACTGGCACACCAAATTAATACAGATTTCAAGGTAGGATGTATGATTGCATATATGACAACATATCCTTATACATGTAATCCGGAAGATGTACTTTTAGCTCAGGAAAGAGATAATTTGAATAATTTTTTATGTTCTGATGTTCAAGTAAGAGGAGCTTATCCTGGTTTTGCAAAGAGATTTTTTAGAGAGAATAATATAGAAATAAAGATGGAAGAAAATGATGAGCAAATTCTAAAGGAAGGTTGTGTAGATTTCTATACATTTAGTTATTATATGTCAAACTGTTCAAGCACAGATCCAGAATTAGAAAGAACATCTGGAAATATACTTGGAGGTGTAAAGAATCCATATCTTAAAGCAAGTGATTGGGGATGGCAAATTGACCCTAAAGGATTAAGATGGACATTAAATAATATTTATAATAGATATCAAATTCCTTTAATGGTTGTGGAAAATGGTTTAGGTGCTGTGGATAAAGTTGAAGAAGATGGATCGATTAATGATGGATATAGAATTGACTATTTAAAAGCACATATTGAAGAGATGAAAGAAGCAGTTAATGATGGAGTAGAATTAATAGGATATACTCCTTGGGGATGTATTGATTTAGTTAGTGCATCAACTGGAGAAATGAAAAAAAGATATGGATTTATTTATGTTAATAAAGATAATGATGGAAATGGAGACTTAAGTAGATCAAGAAAAAAGAGTTTTTATTGGTATAAGAAAGTAATAGAAAGTAATGGAGAAGAACTTTAATATAAACTATATTTAAATATAAAACTTACTGAAATGAGTATAATACTTTTATTGTGATTTCTAATGAAACACTTAATAAAAGTATTATACTCAATTTTTTTATATAAAACATATTAATGGAGAAATTTTAATTGTGGAGTATTAGGAATATGAAAAAAGAAGGGATATGTTTGATATATTAATGTAGTTTATTTAAATTATAAGTTTTATTTTGGATAAAAGTATGCAATTTTGATGTAAATCAGGAATTTGCACAAGTAGCTTTTATCCTTTTTTTATCTTAATATGTAAATGATTCCGGGTTGATATTATATAGGTTCTAGTGTAATTTATTAATTATAAAGCTATTTAATCGCATTACTTGATATTTTAAGATAAACTTTGATTAATTAAGCTCTTAAGCGTCGATAAATTAAGGAAATTATAAAATATTTAATAATAATAAGTAATTTTAAACTTATGATAATTAGTAATAATGATTTATAATTTAAGTAAGATTCATATTAACATTAAAATATTGTAATTATCTTTTAATAAAATTATATTGGTAAAAGATAAAGTTTGAGTTATAATGTAGGAAGAAAAATGGATATTAATGGAGAATGAAAATGGAAACAAAAGAAAGAATGAAAAATTTAGTTCGAAGAAATTGGTTATTTATATTTATGGTAGCAATGTTACAAGCTAAATCAACATTGCTATTATCTATGCTAAGGACACAAGATTCATCAAGTATAAGTTTAGGAAGTGCTTATTTTGATAGTCCAGTACTTTGGGTGCATATAGCAATAATAGTATTAGTATGCAGTCCAATATTTCTTTTTAAAGAAAGGGGGAGGCTTGGTGCTGCCTTAATAATAGATATTTTAGTGACAATTCTTTTTGTTGCAGATATCTGGTATTATCGTTCAAATGAAACCTTTTTATCTATAAGACATTTAATGCATACTGAGATATTTAATCCGGAAGGCAAAAGTTTATTTAATTTTAGAATAGTGGATTTAGTATTTATCATTGACTTTGTAATGCTCTTCTTAATACATAAGTTTATTAAAGTTAAAGAAGCGAATGAAAGTCAAGCATATTTTAGGATAGCAAAGACCTTGTATGTATTTATCGCAAGTGCACTTGTTATATGGCTTGGTTATTACACAGTAGATGTCAAGCAAATGGATCAAGGGAAAAATGTATTTAGATTGTCTTGGGCGCCATTTCAGACTTTTGGAGATATGAGCCCACTTGGATATCATGGTTTTGATATTCAGTTCTATAAAAATAAAAATAAGACTTTAACAGAAGAAGACAAGAAAGAAATAGAAAATTGGTTTAGCGCTAATAAGGAAGATTTACCTGACAATAGTTACAAGGGAATGTTTAAAGGGAAAAATGTAATTGCACTACAGGTAGAGTCTTTGGAGAACTTTGTAATTAATGAAAAAGTGTATGGACAAGAAATAACACCAAATTTAAATAAGCTATTATCAAATAGCTTGTATTTTAATAATATACGCGAACAAAATAATTCTGGAACAAGTTCAGATTGTGATTTGATGGTTAATGCATCAGTACTTCCTATAAGAGAAGGCACTACAGTATATTCTTATCCTTGGAGTCAATATAATACACTCCAAAATATTTTAGAAGGTAAAGGATATTCTACAGTTTCTACCCATGCAGAACCACCTGGGAATTGGAATTGGACAGAAATGCATAAAAGTTATGGGGCTGATAAAATATTAGATGTAGGAAAGTTTAATCAAGATGAAATTATAGGTTTGGGACTTTCAGATGAATCATATTTAAAGCAAGTAGCTCAAAAGTTACAAGATGAAAAACAACCTTATTATGCATTTATGACTACGTTGACAAGTCATGGCCCTTTTGAGATGCCAGAAGATAAAAAATATTTGAATCTACCTAAGGAACTTGATGATAATATGTTAGGAAAATATTTTCAATCTGTAAGATATACCGATGAGGCTATCGGAAAGTTTATAGCAGAATTAGATAAGGAAGGTTTATTGGATAATACGGTAGTTATGATTTACGGTGATCATTGTGGTGTTCATAAGTTTTATGAACAAGATATAGAAAATGCACCTTTAGAAGGAGATTGGTGGAAGGATAATCAAAGAAAAATTCCTTATATTATTTACTCAAAGAACTCAAAATCAGAAGTCATATCAACAGCTGGTGGGCAAACAGATTTTAAACCGACAATATTATACTTGCTTGGCGAGGATAGAAGTGAATTTGAGAATAATTCAATAGGAAGAGTATTAGTAAATACGAATAGAGATGCTACAATTTTAAATGAAGGTCAAATTGTAGGAAATCCAAAAGATGAAAAAGAAGTAAAGCATCTAAAAGATGAATTCAAAGTTTCGGAAGCCATCATTGAAAAAAATTATTTTAAAAATAATAAATAACATTAATAAATTATAAAATACATAATTAATACTGATTTTTAATGATAAATTTTAATATGAAATTTAACTTTTTAAAATCAGTATTAGTTATTTAGTCAAATAACATTTTTTATTAAGAATCAGTTAAAAGGAAGTGATGGATTACTTTGAATATTAAAAAAGTACTTACAGTTTTATCAGCATTAATTGCACTAAGCTTCATTCCAACATTAAATGTACAAGCAGATGTTACTGATACAAATATAACATCAAGCATTGGTTGGAAAAACGAAAATGGATCTTGGTATTATTATAAGTCTGACAACACAAAAGCAATTGGATGGATTAAACCGGATAATAATTGGTATCATTTAGATGAATATAGTGGTAAAATGACAACTGGATGGTTAGAGGATAAAGGAAACTGGTACTATATGGATGATAATGGGGCTATGGTAAAAGGATGGAAAAAGTTAGATGGCGATTGGTATCTTTTGACTGATTCGGGTGCTAGGGCAACTGGAATTCAGCAGGATAATTCTAATTTGTATTATTTCAAAGATTCAGGGGTTATGGCTACAAATATTGGATGGACTAAGATAAATGATAAATGGTACTATTTTGATAAAGATGGGAAGATACATACTGGATGGATTGAGAATAATGATAAGTGGTATTACTCAAACGATGATGGAAGTATGGTAACTGGTACTGATAAAATAGGAAATATAACATATGTGTTTAGCGATACTGGTGAGATGGAAACTGGATGGGTTAATGTGAACAATAACTGGTATTATTTCAATACTGATGGAAGTGTTGCGACAGGGTGGATAAATCTTGATGGAGCATGGTATTACCTAAATGATAATGGATCAATGGCGACAGGATGGGTTACATCAAATGGAAGCGATTATTACTATTTAGATCCTACTTCAGGAAAAATGCTAACGGATACTACCATAGATGGATATAAGATTGGGTCGGATGGAAAAAGGTATAAGACGTTTAATCAAATTCCTTTAAGCACTAGCTCGAAGGGGTCAGGTGATACTATGAAAAAAATATATAACTCAGTAAATGATTCGGCAAATAAATATGGACTAGATTCAAAATTGATACTAGCTATAATTAAAGCAGAGTCAGATTTTGATCCAAAAGCAACGTCAAGCTCAGGCGCAACTGGATTGATGCAGATTATGCCTCAGAATTATTCATATCTTGGAATGACTGACGGATATGATATAGAGCAAAATATCGATGGAGGGTCAAAATTACTAAAAGAATATCTAAACCAATTTAATGGTGATGTAAAAATAGCAATAGCAGCTTATAATGCTGGACCACAAAATGTAAAAAAAGATGGAGTTTTATCAGATGATGATTTATGTAAGATGTCGCAAGGGGTTCAGGATTATGTTGAGAGAGTAATGCAATATTACAAGGATGAAAGCATTGCTATAGATGGAAAAAATCTTATAGAAACATAAAATTAATTTCGTATTCAATTTAATCATATTTTAGCTAAAAAATAAAAAAGGGAGTGACAGGTTGTTTTGAATATTAAAAAGAGACTAACAATATTATCTGTATTAATTGTACTAATTTTAATTCCAGGATTAAATGTACAAGCTGCAACTAGTGATACTAATATAACCTCCAATATTGGTTGGAAGAATGAGAATGGAGTTTGGTATTATTATAAGTCGGATAATACAAAAGCGATTGGATGGATTAAACCAGATAATAATTGGTACTATTTAAATGAAGATGACGGTAAAATGAAAACTGGGTGGGTAAAAGATAAAGGTAATTGGTATTACATGGATGAAAGTGGGGCTATGGCAAAAGGATGGAAACAGTTAGATGGTGATTGGTATTTCTTAACTGATTCAGGTGCTATGGCAACTGGAATCCGAGATGATGGCTCAAATTTGTACTATTTCAAAGATTCAGGAGTAATGGCAACCAATAGTGGATGGAGTAAAATAAATGATAAATGGTATTACTTCGATAAAGGGGGAAAAATTCATATTGGATGGATCAAGAATAATAATAAATGGTACTATTTAAAGAATGATGGAAGTATGGTAACTGGTATTAATAAGATAGACGGTACAACATACAAATTTACTGATAGCGGAGATATGGAAACTGGATGGATTACTATAAACAATAACTGGTATTACTTTAATAATGATGGAAGCATGGCAACAGGATGGGCTTATCTTAATGGAGCGTGGTATTACTTAGACAAAGACACAGGAAAAATGCTTACTAACACTACTAAAGATGGATATAAGATTGGATCTGATGGTAAGAGGTATGAAGATTCAAGCCAAAATACTTCTGGATCAAGTAGTAGTGGAAGCACTTCAGGTCAAAGTTCTACTGGATCAAGTAGTAGTGGAAGCACTCCAGGGCAAAGTTCTTCCGGTTCAAGCAGTAGTGGGAACACTTTAAGCAAATATTATGGTATAGATATTAGTAATTATGATGGGTACATAGATTTTAATTCAGTAAAATCAAGTGGAGTTCAATTAGTGTATATAAAAGCAACTGAAGGAACAACTTTTATAGATCCGTATTTACAGGCTAATTATAATGGGGCTTCATCAGCTGGATTAAAGGTTGGTTTCTATCACTTCTTAGTTGGGACAAGTGCTCCGGAAACTCAAGCTGATAATTTTTATAATAGCATAAAGGATAAAAGAAACGATTTGAAGCCAATGTTAGATATAGAAGCTACAGGATTTGACATTATGGATTATGCTTTAAGATTTATAGCCGAATTCAAGAAAGTAAGTAATATGGATATAGGTATATACACATATAGCAGCTTCATTAGCAATCTAGACGGCAGATTATCTAACTATCCTTTATGGGAAGCAAATTATAATAACACTCCATTTCAAAATCTGCCAACAAATAAAATATGGTTTTCAAGAGTTGGACATCAATACAGTGAGACAGGATTTGTTAATGGAATAAACCATGATGTTGATTTAGATGAATTTACACAAGGAGTTTTCAAATAATTAGCTACAAATACTCAGTATATATGTTGCAATAGTATACTTAACCTTAAAAGTTCTAATAAGACGAATATTTAATTAAGGGAAATTATAGAATTCAATAGCAACATATACTATGCTGCTATCTAATAAAAAACTATTAAGACACACATAGATAAGACATAAGAGGGATGAAAAATGAAGTATAACAATAGGAATAACCCAAATAAAAACATTAAAGTAGCAAAGATCACAATTCTATTTATTATTATTTCCATATTGGTTATAACAGTAGGTAACATAGTAATGCAAAGATTTTCAAATAATACAAAAACTGTACAAGCACTTGATGGTAACCAGAATGCAAAATCTGAATCAAGTGATAATCAGAGTAAAAGTGAAACGGATAGTGACGAACTTAAATCAGAAAGTAATTCAGAAGTAGAAAACTCAGCATTTGTAGAAAAATATTTAAATCAGCAAATGAAAGGACAAAGGCCTGATGGAGCTGATGGTAAGAAAGTTGTTTATTTGACTTTTGATGATGGGCCATCAGAAACAGTTACCCCTCAGATATTAGATATTCTTAAGAAAGAAGATGTACATGCAACTTTCTTCCTTATAGGAAAATATATAGATAAAGATCAGGCAAGCAAAGATTTAGTAAAAAGGGAGTTTGATGAAGGTAATGCAATAGGTAATCATACTTATTCGCATGATTATAACTACTTATATCCAAATGGAAAAATAAATTTGGAGAATTGTATGTCCGATTTTGAGAAAACAAATCAATCTTTGAAAAATATTTTAGGACAAGATTTTTCAACAAGAGCTGTTAGATTTCCAGGAGGGCAAATGACTTGGGACAAGAAAGATCCGTCAGGAGCAGAAGCTATGGACAAAGCGTTGCATGACAAGGACTATCATCAAATTGATTGGAATTCGTTATCTGGAGATGCAGAAGGTGCTCCTAAAAAAGCAGAACAGTTAAAACAAGAAGTTATAAAAACTGTGGCAAACAGGGAAAAAGCAATAATATTAATGCATGATACGTACGGAAAAGAAGAAACAGCAAAAGCATTGCCAGAAGTTATAGAATATTTAAAGGGACAAGGATATGAATTTAAAATTATAAAATAATTATTAGGCAACTGGACTTGTTGTTTTGGGGATTATGCCTTATATGACTATGCTAATTTTCATTTAATGTTTATATAGCTCTTTATGCTAATAAAACACTAAATGAAAGTGGCATAGTTTATTTTTTTATATAAAGATAATTTTTTAATAGTTATATTTGGCACAGTTTATGACATATTCAATCTAGATAGTTAAGGATTTTTAAAATGGATATAAGTATTCAGTTTTGGGATTAGGATCTTTTTCTATATGTTCGACTACTATAACTGGGTTCACTGCATACTTGACTGTTTCAGTTTTAAGTTTGCCCCTTATTTTTACCCATGTATCCTTACTGTAGATTTCTTGATTATTACTATCACATTTAATTCCTACAACTTGTAAATCAGCTGCACAACACGCCATTACAAATCTACCTATTATGAATTCATTATCGCTAAGGGTTGTGTCTTTATAAACAAATCCTGTTATTTCTATTTCTTGTCCATCATAGTTATTTGCATTCTCTGTAAGTTCATCAAAGGAGTGCAGAAAATTGTTGACATCTACTTCTATAACATTATCTTTAATATATAAATCATCATCATATTTACCCTGCTCAACATTGTTGATCTTTTGGTCTGAGGGATTAGGCTTAGAATTGTCATAAGTTAAATTGGAGCTTAATGATCCGCTAAAATTTGCGCCTATATCATCAGTTTTTATTGAAGAATTTGCACTGGTACTTTGCATGAAAAATACCATAACTAAGGGAATGATGAAGACTACATAATTCCTTAACTTGGTATTCTTCTTTTTGGTTCGACGACTGTCTGTAATTAGAAATAACGCAATTGCAAACATTGCTAGCATTCCTAAAATAGCAAATGGAATAATTCTTGGATGGACATACATTATTATTTCATTATTCTTAATTATCTTAAAGTAAAATATCCCGAAACATAGCAATATCAGTATTTTAATAACTATATCTGAACTAATTCTTTTCATATGCTACCCCTTTCAATTAATTTATCTATAATAGCCATGGAATATATGATAATAGATTGAGCTATTTTTCAATATTATCAAGTTAATTTGCAGTTAATCAAAATGCTAAATGATACTAAAATAATAGTAAATATTAATTTTAATACAAATTTCTTTTTAAAGCTTCCAAAAAGCATCATTGTATTTTTTACATCTAACATGGGTCCAACTACTAAAAATCCAAGTATAGAGCTTATTGGAAAGGCTCTTAAAAAACCTTTGGCAACAAATGCATCTGAAGTTGAACAAACTGAAAGTAAGAAAGATAATAAAATCATTACAAGAAGAGAAACTCTACTATCATTAGAAATGTAAGTATTGCTACTTATAAATGTCATACTTTGAAAAATACTAGATAGAAAAGTTCCAATAATCATATATTTACCTATATTAAAAAATTCATCTCCTGCATGAACGAATATTGCCTTGACTTTTTGTAGCTTACTTTCTGAATAATCCTGTTTACCATCACAAAAACCGCAATCACATGTATCTATATCAGAATTATTTTTTAAAATTTCTTCATCCTTCTTATTAGTAAACTGCATAATTAAACCTACTAAAACAGAGATTAATATTCCAGTAGCTAACCTGTAAATTAAGACAGATACCATACCTGGAAAAGCATAGAGAGTTGCAATAATTGCTATTGGATTTACAATTGGCGCTGCAAGCATAAATGTAATTCCTGCTGCTATAGGAACATTCTTTTTCATAAGCCCTTTAACCACAGGGATTGTCCCACAATCACATATTGGAAATAATAAGCCTGCAAAAGCTGCAATTACACAAGATAAAAAACTATTTTTTGAAAATAGTTTAATAAATGTATCTCTTGATATACAAATTTGAATTATTGAAGATACAAAGCTACCGATAAGAATGAAGGGAAAACCTTGAATTAATATGCTTATAAATACATCATAAAATTTTTTGAATCTATCTAAATACGCACTGGATATCTTAATATTTAATGTTGACATCGTAATCAAAAAAATGAATAAAAATAGTACAAAACCTGAATATAAAAAAGTATTAAAGAATGAAAAACCGTGCCTTGTAGTTTTTACATATTCTTTTTTAGTTGATATTTTATTATCTGTTATGTATAAATGCATTAGTATATCAGCAGTCTCATTAATATTTTCAATTTCTTTTTGTATGTTTAAAAGTTCTTTTTTATCTAACTCGACTACATTGTTCAAAATTATAGTCTCACTATTAAAAATATGAGTGTTAATAATACTTTTCATATTTCTGAAATACATATTAAAGCTTGTTGTATCAATAGTATTTATTATGTTATCAATTCTACATATACTCTTTATCTTTTTTGTATTAAATATATTAATTACTTTAGTAGAATCTTTCATACCATTTATTTCGATAAAAATCCTATTAGGAGCATGTTTACTTACGATTTCGGTTATATAACTTTCATCAATTTCTTTATTCTTATCAACATTAATTACTACTATTGGATTTTTATTATTAAAGTCATCCTGTATTTGACAGTCTCCAAATTCATCTTGTATAACAACGATAACTTCATCTTGTAATTCTTTTCTTTTTAGCATAGAATTTATAAACCTCGTTTTTCCAGAGCCAAGAAATCCAAGAACTATTTCTACATTTGCTTTCATATTTTCACCTCAAAAAAGCCTATTCAAATTATTTACGAATTTTTTATTTCAACAAGTTTTGGTGTACATTTAAATAAATTATATATATCTACACAAAAAATTACAAGAATAGTACTTACATATGCTATTCTTGTAATAAATTATTAATAATGAGTTTGTATCTTGTTCATTTAAAATTTATTAATTAAAGAATTAAGTAAAATCCTTAAAGTATTCCGTTGATGTACATATGTTGCAATTAGTTCTCTACATTATATGCCTTGTCCAGTTATTCTCTAATCATATAGATTTTAGCACGGTTTTGTTATTGAAAAAGATATATAAGATAAATTTAAATATGTTATTTCCTTTTTTTAATAGAAAAAGCTATTGAAATATTTATTATAAAACTATATATCATAAAATTTCTAATGTTTATTATTTCTTCAAATTAGATTCAACCATAAGTTCATAGAATTGTTTAGGGGAAATGCTGTATTCATTCTTAAAGGCTCTAAAAAAATTTGAGTAATCACCAAATCCAGATTGTTTGTAAACGCTATTTATCGGATAATTTTTAAGAATTAATTCTTTAGCTTGTATTAATTTTTTTTGTACGATATACCTATGGATTGTAGTACCAGTATACTTTTTGAATTCTCTAGATAAATGGAATTTACTAAGATAAAATTCTTTAGAAAGCTCATCAATTGTAAGTTCTTCATTAATATGATTATTAATATATTCAACTATTCCATCAATTAAGCTGCTCTTCGTCACATCAATGTCAAAATCAGATTTATGACTTAAAACAAGATTATTTAACTGTATTATAAGTTCTATAATATAGGCTTTATATAGCAAATCTTTACCTAAGCCTTTGTAGTTTTCAAGTTCAAGTAGCTTGCTAAGTTGTGCTCTTACATTCTGCTGAATTTGAAAATCAGCTCTTATAACATTTGCTTTCTCTACGTTTTCAAAGCACTGGGTAAGATCCGTTTCTGGCGTTGACAATTCATTTAGAAAAGATTTGTTGATCCAGAGTACAATACGCTCATAAGGCATTTTCATGCTATTAATAACAGCGCGGTGTAGTTCTCTTGTATTAATTAATACTATGTCACCTGATTTTAGATTATATGACTTACCTTCTATCAAATATGTAACATCTCCAGAAAGGTATAGATAAAACTCATAAAAGTCATGATTGTGTAGGTATTGAAATGGTACATCAGTATTTAAGAAGTGAAAGATTTCGTAGTCACTGGAAAGCATATGTTTTCGTGTAAAAAACTCATGTATTTTTCTCTTCATTGATATCACCTCTTCGACGAATTGTATAAATTGCGATAAAATTACTGAATTATTAAACAATTAAACGTTTTAAATTGTGAAAGAGATTATTTGTATAAGTGATTTTTAATAAAACTGAGATACATTATATTTTACTATAGCAATTTTTGCAAGTTTTGAAGCAATTAAAACATATTTTTTATATAGTTGTATAGCTATAATTTAATCATAGCAATTAGGGAAAAGCAAGTGAAAAGATTTACTATACAAGTCTTTGTAAACGATTCTTAGACAGCAAGACTATACTCATAGTTACCATACAAGTATGGTAAAACACGCCAATGGGGGAGAATATAAGTATGACTTTTAAAATAAGTAAGAATTCTACGAGTAAGGTTATATATCATAATCTCAGAGAAGAAATTATTAATCTATATCTTGAGCCTGGTACAAGCATTTCTGAAAAAGAACTTTCTGAAAAATATAATGTAAGCAGAACTCCAGTTAGAGAGGCTCTTGTTCGATTAGCTCAAGAAGGCTTAGTACAAATTTATCCTCAGAAAGGCACAGTTGTTTCATTAATTGACTTATCTGCTGTTGAAGAAGAAAGATTTTTACGTGAGCATTTAGAAAGAGCTGTAGTAAAAGAAGCCTGCATGGAATTTCCAAAGGAAAATATATTGGCTTTGGAAATGAATTTAAAGTTTCAAAAAATGTATATAGAAAATAAAGATTATAAAAAATTATTTAATACAGATGAAGAATTTCACAAGATAATTTTTGAAGGATGCAGCAAGAAGAGGATATGGAATAGTATTAATGATGGAAGTACCGAATTTCAAAGAATTCGTGTATTAAGATTAACAGTTAATTCTAGTTGGGATAATATCTATCTGCAGCACAAAGAAATATTTAATGCTATAAAAAATAAAAATCCAGAGATGGCAGAAGAATTCATGAAGAAGCATTTAAATATGGTCATCTTTGATAAAACACAAGTAAGAGAAAGTTATCCTAATTATTTCAAAGATTAGGGGTATATAACATATTTAAATATTAGATGCCATGATATTTAAATCATCTGATATTAAAAAAATTTTCAATTTAGGGAGGTGAGGCCTATATAGAGCATTCAATTTAAACTCTTTATATGCTGGCAAAAAAACTATACGGTAAAACCAAATTAGATAAAATGACAGGAGGTATATTATTATGAAAATGGGTTTCAGATGGTATGGTGAAGGTAACGATACCGTAACACTTGAGCAAATTAAACAGATTCCCGGTGTAGAAACGATTGTTTGGGCTCTTCATGATATGGCAGCTGGTGATGAATGGCCTATGGAAAAAATTCTTGAAGTAAAGAAATCAGCTGATAAATATGGATTTAATTTAGATGTTGTTGAAAGTGTTAATGTTCATGAGGACATTAAATTAGGACTTCCAACTAGAGATAAATATATTGAAAATTACAAAAAGACAATAGAGAAACTAGCCAAGGTTGGCGTAAAAGTAATTTGCTATAACTTTATGCCGGTATTCGATTGGTTGAGAACTGACTTGTACAAAAAAACAGAAGATGGTTCAACAGCTCTTTTCTATGAAAAAGCAAGGATTACAGATATAGATCCAATGGAGTTGGTTAACAAGATAGCATCAAATCCAGATCTCACAATGCCAGGTTGGGAGCCAGAAAGATTAAAGAATCTGACACAACTTTTTGAAGCATATAAAAATGTTACAGAAGAAGATTTATGGAATAACTTGAAATATTTCTTGGAGCAAATTATTCCTGTAGCTGAAATCAATGATATTAAGATGGCAGTTCATCCGGATGATCCACCTTGGTCAATATTTGGTTTACCAAGGATAGTTAAAAGTAGAAACGACTTAGCAAGATTATTAAAGCTTGTTGATAGTCCATATAACTGCCTTACTCTTTGTAGCGGTGCTATAGGCTCAAATCCTAATAACGATGTGCCAGCAATGATAAGAGAATTTGGAAACAGAATTGCCTTTGCTCATATTAGAAATGTAAAGATTTATGAAAATGGTGATTTTATTGAAACATCTCATAGAACTTGTGATGGCTCATTAGATATATGTGACATAGTAAAAGCTTACCATGAATTTGGATTTACTGGATATGCGAGACCAGATCATGGAAGACATATATGGAATGAGCAGTGTAGACCAGGTTATGGACTTTATGATAGAGCTCTTGGAATTATGTATATCTGGGGGATATGGGATACACTACAAAGAACTAAATAAGGCTTAAGAATAAATAAAATTAGAGATTGCAATAAAATCTTGGATTTATTAATCCTAAGATATAAAAGATAATTAAAATTGGTAATGCTATTAATAGTAGTTTTAAAGAGGTGAAAATAGGAATGAGTAATGCCAAATTAATACTAAGCAAAGAAAGTATTAAAAACAGCGAGTTATGGGAAAATGCTGGAATAGAACTTCCAAAGTTTGATCATGATAAGATGTCAACTTTAACTAAGGAAAATCCTACTTGGGTGCACTTTGGAGCAGGAAATATATTTAGAGGCTTTATAGCGATGTTGCAACAAGAACTTTTAAACAATAAAAGAGTAACTGGAGGTATTGTTGCTGTAGAAGGATATGACTATGAAATAATAGATAAAATTTATGCGCCTCATGATGATTTAAGTTTGTTAGTAATTATGAAACCAGATGGAAGCTTGGAGAAAAAAGTTGTAGGAAGCATAGGAGAAAGCCTAGCTTGTGACTATTCAAGGGGACAAGATTGGAATAGATTGAAAGATATATTTTCAAATCCAGCATTACAAATAGCAAGTTTTACGATAACTGAAAAAGGTTATAGTGTAAAAAATCTATTTAAAGAAGATATAACAGATGGATTAGAACATCCTGTAAGTATTATTGCTAAAGTTACTTCCTTAGCATATGTGAGATATAAGAATGGACAACTTCCAATAGCTTTTGTGAGTATGGACAATTGTTCGAAAAATGGTGAAAAGCTTCATGATGCAATGGAAACAATAGCAAAGAAATGGACTGAAAATGGATTAGTTGATAAAGGATTTCTACAATATATCAATGATGATAAAAAGGTATCGTTCCCTTGGAGTATGATAGATAAAATTACGCCTAGACCATCTCAAAGTGTTAAAGATACTCTAGGAGAAAACGGTTTTTACAGTACTGAGATTATATGTACTAGCAAGAATACTTATATTGCACCTTTTGTAAATGTAGAAGGACCTCAGTATCTTGTTATAGAAGATGATTTCCCAAATGGACGAATGGCATTAGAAGAGGCTGGAGTATTTTTAACAAACAGAGAAACAGTCGAGAGAGTTGAAAAAATGAAGGTTTGTACTTGTTTAAATCCGCTACACACTTCTTTAGCAGTCTTTGGATGTTTACTTGGATATAATTTAATTGCAGACGAAATGAAAGACCAAACTCTAAAGAAACTAGTAGAAAAGATTGGGTACGACGAAGGAATGCCAGTTGTTGTTGATCCTGGAATATTAAAACCTGAAGATTTTATTAAAGAAGTACTTGAAGTTAGACTTCCGAACCCATATATACCAGATACTCCTCAAAGGATTGCATCAGATACATCTCAAAAGGTTGGTATAAGATTTGGGGAGACAATCAAGGCTTACAGAGATAGAGTAGATTTAGATACTAAAAACCTTAAATACATTCCGCTTGTTATTGCAGGTTGGTGCAGATATTTAATGGGAATAGCTGATGATGGTAATGCAATGGAATTAAGTCCAGATCCATTATTAGATGAACTAAATAAATATGTAGCTAATATAAAATTAGGAACTATAGAACAATTAGGAGATACTCTAAAACCGATACTAATGGATGAAGAAATTTTTGGCGTAGATCTTTATGTCATAGGATTAGGAGAAAAAATTGAAGGTTATTTCACCGAAATGATTTCTGGAACTGGTGCTGTTAGGTCTACTTTAGAAAAGTACTTAGAATGCAGATAGTTTATGGTGAAATTGAGATATGTAAAAAATAACATTTTTATCATTCCAGTTTATTATATTCTGGCAAATAATATAAACAAAGAATGATAAAAATGCTAAGAAAATTATTAAGAAATACATTATAACACAAATTGTACTAACTAACAATCTTGCTTAGATTATGAAGATTTAAAGAAATATTAGAGTTGGGAACATAATCTAAGTAATGAAAATTTACAAAGATTAGTGTAAAAGAAAACGTTATAGTAGGGTGTTGGATATATAAAGATTACGATAATGTACTCTAATTAGCAGAGTGTGTACCGTTAAATAAAATCCATTCAATACTTTACAAATATTAAACTTTTATTTGAAAGTAGGATGATGAATTTGAAGAAATTTATGGATGAAAATTTCTTATTATCTAATAAAACAGCTATAGAGTTATATCATAATTATGCAAAGAATATGCCTATTATCGATTATCATTGTCATATTGATCCTAAGGAGATATATGAAAATAAAAAATTTAATAACATAACTGAAGCATGGTTGTACGGGGATCACTACAAATGGAGAGTAATGAGATGTAATGGTATAGATGAAAAATATATTACAGGTGATGGCAGTGATTATGATAAATTTTTAGCTTGGGCAAAAACCATACCTATGTCTATAGGAAATCCTCTTTATCATTGGACTCACTTAGAGCTTCAAAGGTTCTTTAAAATATATGAACCGCTTGATGAAGACACTGCTCCAGCAATTTGGAAAAAAGCAAACGAATTATTGAGTGGAGAAGGATTTAGAGCAAGAGATTTAATTACAAAATCAAAGGTTGAAACTATATGTACAACTGATGATCCTACTGATACTTTAGAATATCACATTAAGCTTAAAGAAGACGAGAGTTTTAATGTAAATGTTTTACCAACTTTCAGGCCAGATAAAGGAATAGAAATAAACTTAGATGGTTTTGTTTTATGGGTAAAAAAATTAGAAGGAATATCGGAGATCACTATAAGTAATTATGATGAATTTCTAAATGCATTTGACTCAAGAGTAAGGTATTTCCATTCGGTTGGATGTAGGATAGCAGACCATGGTATAGATGGGACAGTAGTTTATGCAGATGCATCAAAAGAAGATGCAGCAGCTATATTTGCTAAAGCCTTAAATGGAGAAGTAGTAAGCATTGATGAAGAAAAGAAGTATAAAACTTATACATTAACACATGTATTTAAACTTTATCATGAACTTGGATGGGCTATGCAGCTTCATATAGCTGCGCTAAGGAATAATAATAACAGAATGTTCGAAAAAATAGGCCCTAATACAGGATTTGATTCAATTAATGATGAGAGTATAGCGTACCCATTATCTAGAATTTTAGATTCTGTAGATAAGGAAAATTCACTTCCTAAAACAATTTTATATACGTTGAATCCAAAGGATAATTATGTTCTTGGAGCTATGATAGGAAATTTTCAGGGAGAGGGGATTCCAGGAAAAATGCAATTTGGTGCAGCTTGGTGGTTTAACGATAATAAAGATGGAATGATTGAACAAATGAAAGTGTTAGCAAATCTTGGATTATTAGGTCGTTTTGTTGGAATGTTAACGGATTCTAGAAGCTTCTTATCATATACAAGACATGAGTATTTTAGAAGAATTGCCTGCAATTTAATCGGAGAATGGGTAGAAAATGGTGAAGTACCAGGAAATATTAAATTGCTAAAAACAGTTGTTGAAGGTATATGCTACAACAATGCAAAGGAATACTTCAATATTTAGATATAAGATTGCTAATTAAAAATATTAATTAAAGAAAGAGGTAGATTATATGTCTATAAAAGATAAAAAGATTACTTTACCTAGATGTATTGGATATGGATTAGTTGATATAATGGGCGGCGGAGCCTTTACAATAATTGGAGCTTTCTTATTGTTTTTCTATACAACTTATTGTGGACTTACACCTATACAAGGGGCATCTATTGTTGCAGTTGCTCGTTTTGTAGATGCAATTGCCAGTCTTTTTATAGGGAGTATATCTGATAATTTTTATAAAACTAAGCTTGGAAAGATATTTGGAAGACGTCGTTTCTTTTTATTAATTGGAGCGCCATTAATGGCAATCTATGTATTAATATGGACAATAGGAATGAATTACTGGTTTTATTTAAGTTGCTATTTATTATTTGAAATAGTTGCAGCCATGGTATTAATTCCATGGGAAACACTACCGACTGAAATGACAACTAACTACTCTGATAGAACTAAAATTTCTACTTGCAGATTAGTTATTTCTTCTTTAGGTCAGTTCTTAGGGACCTTTGTTCCTGCACAATTGATTGGACATTTTGGCCAAAAGAATCCTTATGCATATTTCTATAATGGATTATTTTTTGCAATATTGTATGCGATTTGTATATTTATAACATATAAAGCGACTTGGGAGAGAGAAATTACACCAGCGATGGAGCAAGAATTATTGGCTGCATCTCAATCTAAAGGGAATAGGAATTTTAGTGATTACTTAAAAGTGCTTGGGGAATATGCATCTACATTTAAGCTAAAAAGTTTCAGGAAACATTTAGGACTTTATTTATTATCGTTTACTGCTGGGGATATATTTAATGCTGTATTTTTATTTTTCTGTGTTTATAATTTAAAGGTTTCATCATCTTTTGGTGCATATTTGCTTTCATTTAGCATTATTGGTATACCAGGAACAATTATAGGTGGAATTTTATTTTTAAAACTTGGACCTACTAAATTATATAAGATTACGTATACATTTATGATATTAAGTGTACTAGCATATTATGGAGTTTATTTAGCTGATCCTGAAGCTAAGACTGCTATTTTACTTGGAATATCTATAGTTTACTTTGCATTTAGATCCTTGGCGGTTCTAACTCCTTGGACAGTGTTCCCATTTATTCCTGATGTTGATGAAATTGTTTCGATGAAAAGAAGAGAGGGACTTTTTGCAGCAGTTATGACTTTTACTAGAAAGAGCACTGTAGCCATTGCTACATTTTTAATCGGCGTTGTGTTGCAAGAAGGAGGATTTGTTAAAGGTCAAGAGGTTCAATCTCCTCAAACAGTACAGATTATTGGATATGTTTTACTTATTGGATGTGTTGGTTTGTTTGCATTATCATTAATACTTGCATTTACTTTTAAGCTTAATAAAGAAACTCATCAGATATTAATAGATGAAGTTGAACGTTTGAAAAATGGTGGTTTAAAAGATGATGTTGACTCAAACACAAAAGAAGTTGTTGAAAGTCTTACTGGATATAAATATGAGGATGTTTGGAAACAGAATTTTACACAAGATAATTTAATGAATAGTATCAGTTAAGTTATTTTGCTACTCTTATAATGTTATATAGATATAGGTTGTTAAATAATTGAGTTTTGACAGTTGTTGAAAAAAATCATAATTGAACAACCTATATAACAAGTTTATAAACGGGCAATCTACGCCTTAATAGGTTGTTGATAGATTAATAAGTATAAATTAGTAGTTTAGGAGGAAGTTACATGTTATTAAAGGAATTTATGTCTATAAATAGAATACAGAATGGTTATTTAGTGAAGGGGGATACCGCAGATATAAAAATAATTTTTATGTCAGATGATATTATACGTGTTAGAGCTTCTTTTGATAGAAAGTTTGAGGAAGCATCTTATACATTGGTTACGACTGCATGGGAGGATCGTTTTGATTCTTTACTTGCAGAAGAACGTGAAAGAATAGAAGCATTAGATATTCCTTTTGAAGAAAATGAAAAAGAAATTATATTTTATACAAAAACATTGAAATTAGTACTAGCTAAATCACCATTACATTTTTCTATATATAAATTAAATGGAGAAAAGTTATACAGTGATCTTGTAGATAGAGCTTTTGAATGTGATCAACTAGGAAGAATTTCTCATTATAATGAGGTTGATTTACAAAATGATCATTTCTACGGATTTGGTGAAAAGACTGGAAAGTTAGATAAAATGGGTAGAAGAATGCGTATGTCGCCTAAAGATGCAATTGGGCATGATCCTGAATTTGGAGATCCTTTATATAAACATATCCCATTTTATATTAAGTTAAATAACAATAATCATCATGCCATTGGACTTTTCTATCATAATTCCTATGATTCAGTATTTGATATGGGTAATGAAATTAGTGGATATTGGCCTCGTTATAGTTATTATCAAGCTGATGGAGGAGACATTGATCTATTCTTTATCAATGGACCAAAAGTTGAACAAGTCTTAGATAATTACACAAAACTTACAGGAAAGCAGGCAATGCCTCCTAAACAAAGCTTAGGTTATACAGCTTCTACAATGTATTATGCTGAACTTGAAAAAGATTGCGATAAGGAAATATATGAAGTAATTAAAAAGCATTTTGATGAAAAAATGTATATAGACAACTTTAAACTAGCATCTGGTTATTCCTCTGGAGAAGAAGATAATTTAAGATATATTTTCAATTGGAACAAAAAGAGATTCCCGAATCCAGATGAATTTATGAAAAAAATGAATGAAATGGGCCTTAATGTTATACCAAATTTAAAACCAGGGATTTTAGCTAAGCATCCGTATAAAAAAGAATTTGAAGAAAATGAGGTATTTATTAAAAATCCAGATGGAAAAGGAGATTATAATGGCCGTTGGTGGGGCGGTGTTGGAAGATTTGTAGATTTTACTAAGCCATCAGGTAGAGAAACGTGGAAGAAGCTACTTAAAGAAAATATTTTAAGCAAAGGAACTATAACCGTTTGGAATGACAACTGTGAATATGATGGAATAGAGGATCGTAATGCTGTATGTGATTTTGATGGAAAACCAGGCACTATGGCGGAACTTAAAATAATGCATTCTAATTTAATGGCTTATGTTGGAAAGCAAGCTGTAGCTGAACTTTATCCAAACCGCCGTCCATATATTATAAACCGTGCTGGATTTGCAGGTATTCAAAGGTATGCACAAACATGGGCAGGGGATAATTTAACAGACTGGCGTACATTAAAATTTAATATAGCAACTATTGTTGGAATGGGGTTATCAGGAGTAGCAAATACAGGTTGTGATATCGGGGGCTTTGCAGGAGGTGCTCCAGAAGGAGAACTATTACTAAGATGGATTCAAAATGGTATATTCCAGCCAAGATTCTGCATTAATTCAGCCAATAATGATAATACTGTTACTCAGCCATGGATGTATGAAGAAAATAATGAATTTGTACGTAATGCATATAGTCAGCGTTATAGAATGTTACCATATCTATATTCTTTAATGTATGAAGCTCATACTACTGGTAAATCAATAATGCGTCCATTACTCATGGAATTCCAAGATGATGTTAATTGTTATGATGATCAATATATGACATTTATGTTTGGGCCATCTGTTTTAGTTGCAAATGTATTGGAAAAGGGAGCGAAGTCAAGAAAACTTTACTTGCCAGAAGGCTGTACTTGGTATGATATGAATAATAATATGGCTGAATATAAAGGCGGACAAGTAATAGAAATTCCAGTTACCCTTAACAGTATTCCTATGTTTCTAAGAGGCGACGGAATTTTCATAACAAACGAAGAAGTAAAGCATATTACTACGGATAAAATGAAGACATTAGACATTTTAATCGGTGGAGAAGCAGAAAGAAGCTTCAATTTCTACAATGATGATGGTGTAACTAATGATTTTGAAAAAGGTATATATGAAAATACAGAAATCAATGTAAGCGGAGGAGCACGTAAGAAAATTTCTTTCAAGACAATAGGAAGTTATGAAGGTGGAATATCTGATCTTACGATTAAATTAGTAAGTAAAGAGAAAGGTGCATATTGGGTTTCTGTAGACAATGAACAAATACCGCGTTTCTTAAACAAATCATCTTGGGAAAAAGCAGAACAAGGATGGTACTATGAATTATCAGATAGAACAGTGTTAGTAAAATGCAAGAAACCAGCAAAGAAAGAATTTGATATTGTTGTTTCTTGTGAAAGATTTGATTTAATTGGTATGGGAGACGAATAGTACTGAATGCTTAAACCTAGACTTATACCATGACTCACCGAAAGGACAGGTACTCTGTTGTTTCGGTTACTGAGAATAAGTTTAGGATTTCTACCATCAGAAGTTGCACCATTTCTGCATGTTCCCCAGACAAGCTGGTGACAAGCAAATATGGAACAACTTCTGATGAAGAAATGCCTGAAACTTATTCTCTAATGTAACACTGCACAAAAGAGTACCTGCCCTTTCTGGTAAAGCATATTCTTAAAGGCATAAGTCCAAGTTATAAGGTATTTATCTAATAATAGAAAAAATAGTATTAAAATTTATCTAAGCAAAGGAGAATTGTTATGGCTTTTCAAGAAAAAAGTTTTGAATCATTTAATAAAAGGGATATGGTACAAGCTTGGATTTATACTCCTCTCCGTAAACCAAGGGGAATCATTCAGCTTGTGCATGGGTATCATGAACATTCACGTAGATATATGCACATGATATTAAAATTGAATGACGCAGGGTTTATAGTTGCTGCGGATGATCATGTAGGACATGGAAAAACCGCTTATGTTTCGGACAATTGGAGTGATTGGGGAGATAAAGGTTATATGACAATGGTAGAAGATGAACATTCACTTCGTAAAATTGTTCAAGAAGAATATCCAGATTTACCTTATTTTATGTTTGGGCATAGCATGGGATCGATGGTTGCAAGATGTTATGCTACCATTTATGGAAAAGGAATTGATGGTTTGATTTTATGTGGAACTTCAGGAGTAATTCAAACAGCAAGTTCAGTAATACCTGTTTTTAAAAATCTAATAGATGAAGGTAGAGGAGAAGAAGTTGATCCTTCTTGCTTAGAGATGCTCATGGGATGGATGTGGAAAACAGAACGTTATGAAGAAAATCCTGTTACCTCAAATACATGGGCATGTGGTGATCCTGATGTAAATGCAGACCATGCAAGAGATATATATAGTGATCTTCTAATACAGCCTAATATACGTTCACTATATTATTTTGCAAATTTAATGAATGATATTGTTGGTGTTAAGTGGGCAGAGAAAGTGCCAACATCAATTAAAGTTTACAATATTGCAGGAGATAAAGATCCAGTAGGTTTGTATGGAGAAGGTGTTTATGCTGTATCAAATTGGCTTGCAGAAACAGGGCACATGGTAAAGACAAAAGTTTATTCGGGATATCGTCATGAAATACAATATTATTTAGATATTAGGGATGAAGTTGAAGATGGAATCATAGATTTTGTGAACTGTATTATTAAGAAATAGATAAGCATTTCTAAATTCGCTAAAATAGTTGATAAGACGAGGCTTATATTGCAAATAAGGTGAAAATTATAAAATAAATATACTAGGAGATAGCATTATGAAGATAAGTAATAAAATTATAAGTCTAAAAAATATTGATAATTATTTAGAAATCACTACCAATGCAGCTAAATATAGAATTATACTTTTAAATGATAATATAGTAAGAGTTCGCTGTACTTTTGATGAGGAGTTTCAAGAAGAAGCATCATATGCTTTAGTTATGACAGCTTGGAAAGATAAAATGGACGAGTTATTAAAAGATGAAAGAAAACAAGTAGAAGCAATTAGCAGTAGTTATGAAGATTTAGGTAATTATATTTTATTAACTACAAAAAGTTTAAATATAAATATTTATAAAGAACCTTTTGGAGTAGAGATTACAGATAAGCAAGGTAATATATTACATTCAGATTTAAAAGAAAAATCATATGTAAAAGATAGCTTAGGAAGAATTTATCATTATTCATGTATGGATGATGAAGATTATTTTTATGGATTTGGGGAAAAAGCTGGGTATTTAAATAAGAAAAAGAGAAGAATGAGAATGCATAATGTAGATACTATAGGTTATGATTCAGAACATACAGATCCATTATATAAGCATATACCTTTTTATATAAAATTTAATAATAAAAATAGCATAGCTAGCGGAATATTCTATAACAATTCTTATGATTCCACTTTTGATATGGGATGTGAAAGAAGTGGATATTGGAATAAATACAGTTATTTCTGTGCTGATGGTGGAGAATTAGATACATTTTTCATCTATGGACCTAAAATCAAAGATGTGGTAAGAAATTATACTGATTTAACAGGAAAAACTGCAATGTCTACAAAGTATTCTTTAGGATATATGGGATCAACTATGTATTATACAGAATTAGATAAAGATTCAGATAAAGCTATCTTACGATTTTTAGATAGATGTAAAGAAGAAGGAATCCCTTGTGATGGTTTCTTTATGTCATCAGGATATACTACAGGGGAAGATGGAAAAAGATATGTATTCAATTGGAATTATGATAGATTCAAAAACCCTGAAGATTTTGTAAGCCAAGTGAAGGAAAAAGGGGCTTGTGTGGCACCTAACATAAAACCAGGTATGTTAATTTCTAATCCGCTATACAAAGAATTTGATGAAGCCGGGGCTTATATAAAGGATGACGAAGGAGAAAAATCTCAAACAGATAGATATTGGGGAGGTCAAGCTTCTTTTGTAGATTTTACAAATCCTAAGGGAAGAGAATTATGGAAAAAGCATTTAAAAGAATCTTTAGTTTCACTAGGAATCACATCTATATGGAATGATAATAATGAGTATGAAATAAATAATACGGAAGCAATTTGTCATTTCGAGGGCATGAAGAAAGAAATAAGTGGTTTAAGACCAATAATGCCAAATTTAATGGCACTTATGGCAAAGGAAACAGTCGCAGAAGTTTATCAAAATATAAGACCATATATAGTGAATAGGGCTGGATTTGCAGGGATTCAACGTTATGCTCAAACATGGGCTGGAGATAATAATACAAGCTGGAAGAGTTTAAAATTCAATATTCCAGTAATGCTTGGAATGGGCCTTTCAGGAGTTGCAAATCAAGGATGTGATATAGGAGGATTTTTTGGACCAGCACCTGAGCCTGAGCTATTTGTAAGATGGGTTCAAAATGGAATATTCCAGCCAAGATTCTCAATTCATTCTTGCAATACTGATAATACTGTTACAGAACCATGGATGTATCCATCTTATACAAAATATATAAAAGAAGCTATAAAACTTAGATATAAATTAGTACCATACTTATATTCATTGTTATTTGAAGCATCTAAAGAAGGATCACCAATTATGAGGCCTTTAATATATGAATTCCAAGATGATAAAAAATTACTTGAGGAAAGCTTTGATTTTATGCTTGGAAGTTCTATTTTGATTGCAAACGTCCTAGAAAAAGGTGCAAAAACAAGAAAAGTATATTTACCTGAAGGAGCTGTTTGGTTTGATTGGGATACAAAACAGACATATGAAGGTGGACAGACGATTGAAGTTGAAGTTTCATTAAACTCAATTCCTATGTTCTTTAGAAGTGGAGCAATAATTCCAATTGCTGAAGGCTTAGCTAATATTCATAATGATTCAATAGAAACACTTAAGCTTCTAATAGAGCCATCAGAGGAATCAAGCTTTGTATTATATGAAGACGATGGTGTAACTAATAACTACAAAAATGGTGAATACTTAAAGACGTTAATATCAGTGAAGAGAGAAAATAGTGTTAAAATTGCATTTGAAAAAGAAGGCGGATATGACAAGCAGCCTAAAGAAATTAATATAGATTTAATATGTAAGGATATAGCTCCAGTTCAAGTTAACTTAAGAGATAAAAAGCTTGCCATGTTCCTAGATATAAAAGAATGGGAATTAAGCGAAGAAGGTTGGTATTTTGATATAGAACAAAAAACAACTAAAATAAAATATAAGAACATAAATGAAAATCATGATCTTAATGTTAATTTTAGCGTTAAAGATTTAATTTCTATATAAATTGCAATATGCATAGTTATATGTAAATATACATGAGAAAAAAGTATGATATAGATGCATTCATCTTACTTAAGATAGTTTATGTTTGTAAGAAATTATGGCACTAGTTATAATAAAATAAATGAAAAAATAATATAAATAAATAGAAGAGAATAAAATTAATAATTAATTCTATTTAGAATTTGAGGCTAGAGAAGAAGTATCTTTAGCCTTATTTTTTTTGTATTATAGTATATAATAGAAATTATAGGTAAATATTTTACAAGAAAATTTTGAGTAAATACATGTTGTAGAATATATAAACGAGTATGGAGGGATTAAGGGATGATAAAACTTATTGCAGCTGATATGGATGGAACACTGCTTAATAGCAATCATAAGATATCAAAGGAAAATATAAAAGCTATAAAAGTGGCTGAGAAAATGGGAGTGAAATTTGCAATTTCTACTGGAAGAATGTATGAAGATGTTAAACCCCTACTTGATGAATCTAATTTAAAATGTCAATGTGTCGTTCTAAATGGCGGAGAATACATAGATGAGAATGGAAAGGTATTAGAAGGAATTTACATTGATAGTAAGCAAGCAAGAGAAATTATAGATATGATATTAAAGGAAAAAATTATAGCTGAAATTTATACTAATGATGGATTATATAGTGTAAATACAAGAGAGGAAGCATTAACTGAAGTTGCATACAGAATTATGGTATTCGACCCAGAAACAACTTTTGAAGATGCTATGGAAATGGCTAAAAATCATCCTCATTTTATTAATTTAAAATATGTTAAAGATATAAACGATTTTTTGAATAGTAATGTTAAGATAGGAAAATTTGTTGCATTTTATAACGATGAAGAGACAACTAAAAAGGTAAAGAACAAATTGGAATCAATAGGGGAACTTGCTATAGCATCAACTTTTACTAAAAATATAGAAATAAATAATAAAAATGCACAAAAGGGATTAATATTAGCAAGAGTTGCGGAAAAAATGGGGATAAAAAGAGATGAAGTAATGGTGATTGGGGATAGTTTTAATGATTACTCAATGTTTACTGAATTTACTGAATCCGTTGCTATGGAAAATGCAGTACCAGAAATAAAAGAAATAGCCAAGTATATAACTGATACCAATGACAATGCTGGAGTTGCTAAAGCTATTTATAAGGCTTTGAATTTAGAGAACAAAAAATATTAAAAGTAAATTTATATAATTTGTATGGAGAATATTAAACCGCTATGTTCTGGAATAAAGCCTTCTAGAACTATAGTGGCTTTTTTATTATACAGATAATTGATTTTAACTTTTTATAAATACTACTTGACATCTTTTGGTGAAAGCGTTAACATTATATTAAGTTTAGAAACCGGTTAACTAAAACGATAAACTAAAGCTAAAGTATAAAAAATATTGAAATTTAAACTCAAGTTTAAAAAATCAAAAAATATTTGAAGTAGCGTGATAAGCATAGGGGGAATGTAAGAAGATAATCGATATTATTATGAACTCGCTGAAGGAATAATAAATTTTATAAATTGAACAAATGATTGCACAATAAAGCTAAAATTGTTTTTAATTATTAAATTATATGGAAATTAAAATGATTATTATGGGAGGATATGAAATGGATAAATCAAGTATTCAATTAACTTCTAAAAGGTGGAAAAGATTAATACCAGTAGCATTTATTACTTATAGCCTAGCTTACTTGGATCGTGCAAATTATAGTTTTGGTGTTGCAGGAGGTATGGGTGAATCTTTGCATATTACAGCATCGATAGCATCTCTTCTATCCGCCTTATTTTTCTTAGGATATTTCTTTTTTCAAGTACCAGCAGCATGGTTTGCAGAAAAGAAAAGTGCTAAAAAATTAGTTTTTTGGAGTTTAATATTCTGGGGGATATTAGCTGCTTCAAATGGCTTGATAACGAATGTAAAAGTTTTAATGGTTACTAGATTCATACTTGGAATAATTGAAAGTGCTGTTATGCCAGCTATGTTGATTTTTTTAAGTAATTGGTTTACAAAAAAAGAACGTTCAAGAGCAAATACATTTCTAATTTTAGGTAATCCAGCTACTGTTTTATGGATGTCTATTGTATCAGGATATTTAGTAAATTCTGTAGGATGGAGATGGATGTTTATACTTGAAGGAATACCACCAATTTTATGGGCGTTCTTCTGGTTGAAACTTTCAGATAATAAACCAAAGGAAGCAAAATGGTTAACTGAACAGGAAAAGAAAGATATTGATATGGTGATGGAAGAAGAACAAAAAGGCATAAAACCAGTAAAAAATTATAGAGAAGCATTTAAATCACCTAAGGTAATAATTTTATCATTTCAATATTTTTTCTGGAGTATAGGTGTTTACGGTTTTGTAATGTGGTTACCATCTATTCTAAAGGCAAGTCCTCAAATTAGCATTGTTTCAGCCGGTTGGCTATCATCATTGCCATATGCTTTAGCAGTAGTATTGATGTTAGTATCGTCTTATTATTCAGATCGTACCGGAAATAGAAAGACATTTGTTTGGGCATACTTATTAATAGGTACATTTGCATTTTTTGGTTCATATTTAATTGGGACTTCAAACTTTTGGTTATCATATATTTTACTTGTAATTGCAGGAGGGGTTATGTATGCACCTTATGGTCCGTTTTTTGCAATAATTACAGAAATATTACCTAAGAATGTATCTGGAGGAGCAAGTGCCTTAATCAATAGTATGGGTGCACTAGGATCATTTGCAGGCTCATATGTCGTAGGATATTTGAATGGTATAACAGGCTCAGTAGATGCATCATATATATTTATGTCAGGGTCACTTTTGTTATCAGTATTTCTAATGATTGCGGTTAAAACTTCTAAGGTATCGAATAAAATAGAAAATGCAGTAGAGGCTTCATAAATTAGTAATTCATTAGGTTATTGAATTTATAGTATAAAAAGAATCTTATACAAACTAGACTTAATATTTAAGAGATAGAGGTAAGTCTTTTATTTAAAATTTTTGTAAAGGATATCTAGAATAATAAACTTAATCAGATTAATATATAAATGATTGTTAGTAATGGCTTGACATTTTTTGGTGAAAGTCTTAACATTATATTATCACTTTAGAAACCGGTAAACTAAAACGATAAACTAATAGTGAATACGATTGTTAAAGCGATTTAATCTGATTGAGTTGATTAATAAATATGTTAAAGAAAAATAGAGAATAGTAGCATAAATTATTGAATCTTTGACAGTTAAGATTGATAATAAAAGTATTGAATGGAGGAATAAGTTATGCTGAAAAATTCTACAGATAAACAAAAGAACGTAACAATTGCAGATGTTGCTGCTTATGTAGGAGTCTCTAAGACAACAATATCTAGATATCTAAACAAAAATTTTGAATTTATGTCACAGGAAACTCAAGAAAAAATAGATGAAGCAATTAAAGTATTAAAATATAGGCCAAATCGTATAGCTCAAACACTAAAAGCTAAAAATTCCAATATAATTGGGGTAACAATTGCAGATATAGGAAACCCATTTTCTTCATTACTAATTAAAGGAATAAATGACGTATGTAGAGCAAATAATTATCAGCTACTTGTAACAAATGCTGACAATCTAGCAGAGAGAGAAAGAGAGAACATAGAATCCCTGTTAGATAGCCAAGTTGATGGTTTACTAGTTAATACTACGGGTAATAACTATAAATATTTACAAGAGTTTAAGGATAGTGATAATTTTAAACCAATAGTATTATTGGATAGATTTATAAATCCATTAATTTATGATTCGGTGACAATGAATAATTCAGAGGTAACAAGAAACATATTAGATGAGTTACTAAAGAATGATTATGATCATTATGTATATTTTTCAGAAGACATAAATGGGATAAGTTCAAGAATAGAGAGAAAGAAAGCAATGGAAGAATTTCTATCTAGAAATGCAAATACGTCAGGAGAAACTAATATTATCAAAAAAAATGATATAAATGATATAAAAGAAATAATAGAAAATATTCTAAATAAAAATAAAGATAAAAATATATGTTTCTTTGCAAATAATGATGAAATTTTAAAGGTTCTTATAGAATGCTTATATGATTTAAATATAAGAATTGGAGCAGATATTGGTATATTTGGTTTTGCTGAGGAGAAATGGGCCCGATTAATTGGCCCAGGAATTACATCAATAGATGAGAACCCATATGAAATGGGAGAAAGAGCAGCTAAGCTACTATTTGAAAGAATAGATGGAAGTAGAAAAGATGATTTTATCTTAGAAGAAATACCGGTTAAAATACATCTAAATTACTCAACAAGAAATATAAAAAAATAAGTGGGGATAGTTATGAATCAACTAGGTATAAATTTATTAGTATTTAAAAATGAATTAGATAAAGGGATAAAACAAGAACAAATATTAGAGCAAATAGAGGCATTAGGTGTTCATATAGCTGAAATAAGAAGAGAATGTCTAAAGAACTTAGCGGAAGAAATTCCGATTATAAATAAATTAGCTAAAGAATTTGGAATAGAATTATATTATTCAGTTCCGGAGAAAGTAGCTTGCGAAAAGAAATTAAATCCAGATATTAATGTTTATTTTGAGGAAGCAAAACTGATGGGGGCAAGTCACATAAAATTCAATATAGGTGACTTAGTAGAGTTAAGCTTAGATGAAATAAAAAAATTAAGAGATATTATTTATAAATTTGAGATTAAAGTAACAATAGAAAATGATCAAACTCCTGAAAATGGAAATTTAAAATGTGTAATAGATGCTATTGATATTATAAACAAAAATTCATTACCAATCGGATATACTTTCGACTTAGGCAATTGGTATTGGCAGAATGAAGATCCTGAAAATGCATTTGATATTTTACGTTCAGCTATTACAGTATTTCATTTAAAAAATGTAGAGTTTCTAAATAATAAGCCTACTACAACTTTACTGTCAGAAGGACAAATTAATTGGAAGGCAATGTTAAAGAAGTTATCTAATAATGTGCCAGTAATGATCGAATATCCAATTAGAAATGAAGATATACGAGGAGAATTAGAGGAAGTAAGAAAAATTTTGCTATAGATTGGCAACGGAAAGGGTGAAAAAAATGAGTGAGATTATTACAATTGGTGAACCAATGGTAATGTTTTTAGCAGATACTAAAGAACATCTTAGCAACGTAGAACATTTTACAAGGTTAATTGCTGGAGCAGAACTTAATGTAGCTATGGGACTAAGAAGACTTGGACATACAGTTACATATATAAGCCAAGTTGGAGAAGATCCATTTGGGCAATATGTAAAGAAATATCTAGAAAATGAAAATATAGATACAACTTTTGTAAAGACATATAAAGAAGCACCAACAGGATTTCAATTTAAAAATAGAACTGATGAGGGGGATCCAGAGGTACTATATTTTAGAAAAGGAGCGGCAGCATCAAGAATAACTAAAGATATTTTAAATGAAATAAGTTTTTCAGATGGAAAGGTGCTTCATATCACAGGAATTTTTCCAGCATTAAGCAAAACAACTTTAGAAACAACATTTAAAGCTATAGAAAAAGCTCACGAAAATGGTATGCTTGTTACTTTTGACCCTAATCCAAGGCCAGTATTATGGGAGAGCAAGGAAAAGATGATTCAAGTGACTAATGAGTTAGCATTTAAATCAGATATTGTATTACCTGGTTTCAGCGAAGGAAAATTATTTACAGGAAAAGATTACAAGGAAGAGATTGCTGATTTTTATTTAGACAAAGGTGTAAAAAAGGTAGTTATAAAAATGGGAACTACCGGTTCGTATTCTAGGGAGAAATTAGAAAATGGACAAATAAAAGAAGCTGAATGTCCAAGCTTTGAAGTTCCAGTTTTAGATACAGTAGGAGCAGGAGATGGATTTGCAGCAGGAGTTATTAGCGGAATTTTAGAAAATCTTGAAGATAATAAAATTTTAGAAAGAGGAAACGCTATTGGTGGAATTCAAGTAATGCATCTAAGTGATAATGAGGGATTACCAACAGTAGATGAATTAGATAATTTTTTGAAAAATTATAAAAGAAAAGTTTCATAAGAATTTAAGGAGGATAAAATGAAGTTACAAGTTGCAATAGATAGGGTGTCTTTAGAGAAAGCAGAAAACTTAGTTAAAACTTTTGATGGATTAGCAGATATTATTGAGATTGGAACATCTTTAATAAAAGACTATGGACTTCTTAAATTAAAAGATATA
Organism: Clostridium beijerinckii; assembly: GCF_018223745.1. Lineage (NCBI taxonomy): Bacteria > Bacillati > Bacillota > Clostridia > Eubacteriales > Clostridiaceae > Clostridium > Clostridium beijerinckii. The sequence goes on along the minus strand of NZ_CP073653.1, from coordinate 5,185,390 downwards.
ACAAGCCAAAAAAGTAAATCTCAAATGTTAGGAGATATAAAAACAAGTGATGAAGGTGCTTATGAATTTAAACAAGGTTTCAAACAAGGATTTGATATTCTAACTGTGATGGGGAGTGCATCACTTGGAACTATAGAAAAATGTCACGAAGTTTCTGAGCAATATAATGGGACAATGATGATAGATTTATTAGAATGTTCAGATGAGAAAATTAAGGAAATATCACACTTCAGCAGTGCTATTTATTGCATACATTCCTCTATTGATAAAGAAAAACTAGCTAATCCAGGTGAAACAGTGAAGCGATTTAAAGAACAGTTTCCTTCAATTAAAAGAATTGCAGTTGCAGGAGGAATAACATTAGATTCCATACCAGAATTGAATAAATATAATATAGAGCTAGTTATAGTAGGATCAGCAATAACTAGTGCTGATGATAAGGTGGAAAAAGTAAAAGAGTTTAAGGGAGTAATAGATAAATGAGAGTAATAGATCAAATATTAGAAGAAATTAAAGATGTAATAAGCAAAGTTGATGAAGAAGCGATTAAAAAAATAATGGATGTACTCCAAAAAGAAAAAAAGATTTTTGTAGATGGCGAAGGTCGTAGCGGATTTCAAGCAAAAGGATTTGCAATGCGTTTGGTGCATATTGGTTATAATTCTTATGTTATGGGAGAGACAATTACACCAGCTCTCAAAAAGGGAGATATATATGTTGCAATATCAGGTTCTGGAAAAACAAAAAATACACTAAGTAATGCAAAAGCAGCAAAGGATTTAGGCTTAACTATAGTTGGAGTTACAAGTAAAAAGGACTCTCCACTTGCAGAAGTATCAGATCTTGTACTTGAGGTTCCAGGAAAAACAAAGAATGATACCGGTGTTTCGTCAATTCAACTACTAAGTTCATTATTTGATCAATCTGTCCATATAGTATTAGATGATTTATGCTTATTAATGAGTAGAAGAGATAATTTATCAGATAGTGAAGCAGCAAAAAATCATATCAATGTAGAATAATAGTTTTAAGAATTATAATTAATAAAGGGGTAGATTAAAATGAGATTTTTTTTAGACACAGCAAATGTAGAACACATTAAAGAAGCAAATGAAATGGGAGTAATATGTGGTGTAACAACAAATCCATCATTAATAGCAAAAGAAGGAAGAGACTTCAATGAAGTAATAAAAGAAATTACAGAAATAGTTGATGGACCAATAAGTGGAGAAGTTGTAAGTGAAGATGCTGAAGGAATGATAAAAGAAGGAAGAGAAATTGCAGCAATTCATAAGAATATGATAGTAAAGATTCCAATGACAGCTGAAGGATTAAAGGCAACTAAAGTATTAGCAAGTGAAGGAATTAAAACAAATGTAACATTAATATTCTCAGCAACTCAGAGCTTACTTGCAGCAAATGCAGGAGCAACATATGTAAGCCCATTCCTTGGAAGAGTAGATGACATCTCAATGATAGGTATGGATTTAGTTAGAGATATAGCAGAAATATTTGCAGTTCATGGAATAGAAACAGAAATAATAGCAGCAAGCGTGAGAAATCCAATTCATGTAATAGAAGCAGCAAAAGCAGGCGCAGATATATCAACAGTACCTTATAGTTTAGTAATGCAAATGCTAAAACACCCATTAACAGATCAAGGATTAGAAAGATTCAAAGCAGACTGGGCAGCAGCATTTGGAAAATAGTCCGTCGAAATAAGAAACATATTTTGATTCCGGTTGCTAAGAAATTTTGTTGAGTGCTTCTAAGATTATAAGTTGCACTCAAAATGCTTGCTTCAAAGACAAGCTCCGAACAAGCACATTTGGAACAACTTATAATCAAGAAGCACTACCAACACAATTTCTAATGAACACTCCACAAAATATGTTACTTATTTCTAGTGCAGATATATTTCGAAAATGGAAGAGTAATTTAGAGATATAATGCCTAGATTCTGAAATTAGGAAAGTGTAAATGTTTATGGATAAATATTTTGATATAATGCTTTCGCAAAAGTATGACTATCATTTATGATTTATTCATGTTCCAAATGACAGAGATAAAAATATATATTCTTAAGAATATAAGAATATAAGAATATAAGAAGTTAAGAATGAAAGAATTTAAGAATATAGGAATTTAAGAATTTATAAATGAAAACATAAAACAACTTCAAAAGGTGTGGTAAAATAGGAACCTTTTGAAAAGATAATGAAGGATAGCTAAGATTATTTCAGGTTTGAAATGAATTCGAAGCGCAGCATGGGACTTAATTAGCACAACTAAGAACTTATAAAAAAATATGTCTATGAAATGAGGATAAAGATGAGTAGAGAATTAGATAAATTATCTATTAACGCAATAAGAGTATTATCAGCAGATGCTATTGAAAAATCAAAATCAGGACATCCAGGTTTACCACTTGGATCAGCTACAATGGCTTATACATTATGGACAAAGATGAATCATAATGGAAAGAACCCTGAATGGGATAACAGAGATAGATTTGTATTATCAGCAGGACATGGTTCAATGCTTGAATATTCATTGCTACATTTATTTGGATATGGACTTACAGTTGAAGATATTAAAAACTTTAGACAATTCGGAAGTTTAACACCAGGACATCCAGAGTTTGGTCATACAAAAGGTGTTGAAATAACAACAGGACCACTTGGACAAGGTATTTGTAATGCAGTAGGTTTTGCTATAGCAGAAGCACATCTTGCAGAAAAATTCAATAAACCAGATTATAGCGTAGTTGATCACTATACATATGCTATAGTTGGAGACGGATGCCTTATGGAAGGTATCTCAGGAGAAGCGTCATCTCTTGCTGGAACTTTAGGTCTCGGAAAATTAGTTGTATTATATGATTCAAATAATATTTCAATTGAAGGAAATACAGACATAGCATTTAGAGAAGATGTAGCTAAGAGATACGAAGCTTATGGATGGCAAGTACTAAATGTAGCAGATGGAAATGATATAGATACAATAGAAAAAGCAATAGAAGCAGCTAAAGCAGAAACAACAAAACCTTCTATTATAATAGTTAAAAATCAAATTGGTTTTGGATGTCCAGCAAAACAAGGAAAAGCTTCAGCACATGGTGAACCTTTAGGAGCAGACAATGTAATTGCTATGAAGGAAAACTTAGGATGGAAGACTGAGCCTGCATTCTACGTGCCAGACGAAGTGTATACAAATATGAATGAACACATAGCAAAAGGCGAAAAGACTGAAGAAGCTTGGAATGAGTTGTTTAAATCATATGAAAAAGCTTATCCAGAACTTGCAGCAGAATATACTAAATGGATGAGTGGGGAACTTGATAAAGAAGCTTTATTAAACAACGAAGAACTTTGGAGCTTTGATAAAGAAATGGCTACAAGAGAATCTTCAGGAATAATGATAAATAGATTAGCTAAACTAATTCCAAACTTTATTGGAGGATCAGCAGATTTAGCTCCATCTAACAAAACTCATATGAACGATAGAGGAGATTTCTCAGCAGAAGATAGAAGCGGATCAAACCTTCACTTTGGGGTTAGAGAACATGCTATGGCAGCTATCGCTAACGGAATGTATGCTCATGGAGGACTTAAAGTATTCTGTGCAACATTCTTTGTATTCAGTGATTACATGAAAGGTGCTATGAGATTATCAGCTCTTATGAATCTTCCAGTAGCTTATGTTTTAACACATGATAGTATTGGAGTAGGGGAAGACGGTCCAACTCATGAACCAATAGAACAATTAGCAGCTCTTAGAAGTATGCCAAATATGACAGTATTTAGACCAGCAGACTCAAAAGAAACTGCAGCAGCATGGTATTACGCTGTGACTAATGGAACTACTCCAACATCACTAGTATTAACAAGACAAAAGTTACCACTATATGATGGCTGTCCTAAGAGAGCATTAAAGGGAGGATATATCTTAAAAGATTCTAAGAAAGAAACTCCAGATGTACTTTTAATGGCATCAGGTTCAGAAGTAGAATTAATCTACAAAGCAGCAGCTGAATTAGAAACTAAAGGAATAGATGCAAGAGTTATCAGTATGCCATCATTTGAATTATTTGATGCTCAAGATGAGGCTTATAAAGAATCAGTTATGCCAAATAAAGTTCGTGCTAGAGTTGCAGTAGAAGCATTAACAAGCTTTGGATGGCACAAATATGTAGGTCTTGATGGAGATGTTATATCTTTAGATACTTTTGGAGCATCAGGTAAAGCAGAAATACTATTCGAGAAATTTGGATTCACTGTAGAAAATGTTGTTAAAAAGGCTATTAATGTAGCAAAGAAATAGATGTTACAGTAATAAAATCTACGATACAGTGTAAGCTAAGTGTTCAAATAAGACTATAATGTAAAAAATAATTATGAGAAGTATATAAGAAAATTTAAGGATATTATTAATGAAGCTGTTACTGGTAAAAAGAGTTTTTGCCTGTAGCGGCTTTTTTAAAACAACTTGTTTTCTAAAAAAACAAATACCTAAAAAGTAGCATGTGTTCCTAAATTATAAAAAATATATAAAGTGGTTACAGTATATGATATATTGAATTCATAGGAATCAACTTATTATGATTAAAAAATTTATGTTAATAATAAAAAGATAATGTGCAATGGAGGGTTTTATATGTTTCATAAGAAATTAAAAGATTTCCCAAAGAATTTTTTATGGGGAGCTTCAACATCAGCTTATCAAGTAGAAGGTGCTTATAATGAAGATGGAAAGGGATTATCCGTTCAAGATACAAAGGAACCATTCCCAGGAACACCAGATTTTAAGGTGTCTAGTGATCACTATCACCATTACAAAGAAGATGTAGCATTATTTGCAGAAATGGGATTTAAGACTTATCGTTTTTCAATTGCATGGACTAGAATAATACCAAATGGGGTAGGGGATGTAAATCCTAAAGGAATTGAATTTTATAACAATTTAATCAATGAACTATTATCATACGGAATAGAACCGCTAGTTACTATGTATCATTTTGATTTGCCAGATGCGCTTCAAAGAGAAGGTGGTTGGTCAAATAGAAAGACTGCTGATGCATTTGTAAATTATGCAAAAGTATTGTTTGAAAATTTCGGTGATAGAGTTAAGTATTGGCTTACAATAAATGAGCAGAATATGATGATACTTCATGGAGGGGCAATTGGAACTGTAAATGATGGAGTAGAAAATATTGAAAAAGAATTATATAAACAAAATCATCATATGATGCTTGCGCAAGCGCAAACAATGAAGTTATGCCATAGTATGTGCCCAAAAGCGAAAATAGGGCCTGCACCTAATATAAGTTCAATATATCCAGCAAGTTCAAGACCAGAAGATATATTAGCGGCTAGTAACCAATCATCTATAAGGAATTGGTTATACTTAGATATGGCTGTACATGGTAGGTATAATCCAATAGCTTGGAGCTATATGGTTGAAAAAGGAATCGAGCCAACTATTGAAGATGGAGATATGGAAATATTAAAAGGTGGAAATCCAGATTTCATAGCATTTAATTATTATTGTACAGGAACAGCAGAGGAAAGTAAGATTGATGATAAAGAAGTTTCGACTCAAGGTGGAGATCAACAAATTGCTGTAGGAGATTTAGGTGTTTATAAAGGAGCTTCTAATCCGAACTTGGAGAAAACTCAATTTGGATGGGAGATTGATCCTATAGGATTTAGAAATACTTTAAGGGAAGTATATGAAAGATATAATTTACCTATAATAATTACTGAGAATGGATTAGGTGCTTATGATAATGTTGAAGAAAATGATACTATAAATGATGATTATAGAATTGATTATTTAAGAAAACATATCGAACAGGCTAGACTTGCTATAACTGATGGAGTAGATTTGATTGGATATTGTCCATGGTCAGCTATAGATCTTATAAGTACTCACCAAGGTTTCAAGAAAAGATATGGCTTTATATATGTAAATAGAGATGAATTTGATCTCAAGGATTTAAGAAGAATAAGAAAGAAGAGTTTCTTCTGGTATAAAAAAGTCATCGAAACTAATGGAGAAGAAATTTAGTGAAAGATAATTAATATAATATTAGAATAAAATAATAGTATTTAAAAATAGATACTAATATAAATGAAATATACCAAGGTGTAAGAAATTTCACTTTGGTATATTTTGCTTTTATAATATAGCTGGAAGGAATTTTTACAAACATAGCCTTAAAAGTTTTTTTCAAATAATGTATACTTAAATTAAAAGAACTTTGGTGGATAGTATCAATGAAGATAAATTATACTATCTACCAAAGTCATAAAAGGCTAACTAGTATAGTGTTTTAAATTTTAAGACAACAATATATTCAAGTATATATGAATGTAAAAAAGCTAGTTATAAAGGAAGAGGTTGATTAAATTATGTTTAATTATGAAATTATCCAGAGTTTAAACGATTTAGAGTTGTCTCTATACAGATATATAATGAAGAATATTGAAAAAGTTGTTTATATGAGAATTAGAGAATTAGCTGACGAAGCACATGTGTCAACAACAACTATATTAAGGTTTTGTAAAAAGTTGAACTGTGAAGGGTATTCAGAATTTAAAGTGAAATTAAAATTGTATCTTGAAGAAAATGAAAGTACTAAAGTAAATAATGATACATCGATAATAGTTGATTTTTTTAAAAAATTAGATAATAGCGAGCTTGATAGAAAATTAAACGTACTCTGCGATTTAATAAAGAAAGCAAGCAATGTAGTATTTATAGGAACGGGAACATCCGGAATACTGTGTAAATATGCAGCCAGATATTTTTCATCAATTGGTAAGTTTTCTATGTATATAGATGATCCATATTTTCCAAGAAATTATAAGCTATATGAAGATTCAATAATAATAGCAATGTCAGTTTCAGGCGAAACACGTACGGTTATTGATTATATAAGTAATATAAAAAGAGAGAATACTACGCTTGTAAGCATAACAAATAGTGAAAATTGTACAATATCGAAAATATCAGATCTTAATATATCGTATTATGTCCAACAAGAAAGATTAGGGATTAGTGATATAACAACACAAATACCTGTATTATATATTATTGAAAGTATGGGAAAAAGGCTACATAATAAGTTTATAGTAGATTCTTCTGATTATTCTAAGTAAAACTTCAATATCCCTATAAAAGAATATGTTTATTCTTTTATAGGGATATATTGGTATTAAAGTTTACTTTGTAATTCAGGAGCTGAGTTTGATAAAAGATTCATCAAATAGCATATTTCATCATCTGATATTTCTACTTTATATTTGCTAGTTATAAAGTTTAAATTTTCTTTTATTATATTATATAGATTTATATTTTCTTCTAGATATTTCTCTTTTTGAGGATAAACAGCCGGATTATCTTCATTTCTTAATCGTCCTATTACAAATGATAAATGGAGAATAACGCCAACCATATTTTCATCAGATAATTTAATTAAGAGTTTCTCTTGTAATATATTCAAAAATAGAGTCACATCTTTATAAAGTTCAACACCATCTATATTATATATATTTTCCTTTATAATTTTAGGTAGATTAATCATAGTTAATTTTGAATCAATTATACTTTGTAATTCTTTTAATACATTCATGTTAAATACTTCGTACATTGTATATTGTTTTATAGGTGAATCTACAGGAAAAGATGAAACTATAAAAAGTACCTCATTTTTTTCTTGAAGATTAATTATTTTTTGCTTGAAGTATTTTTTGTCTAAGCAGTTTAGACAAACGACTTCAAAATAATCTTTATCTAATCTAAGATTACTTAGTAAGAAGTTTTTAATTGCAATAGCAGCTCCCTCACCAGTTAAGCAGGCAGTTACTATTAAAACTTTATCTGAATCGCTAGAAGGATTACTTATATTTTTATGTATTTCTACATAAGAATTTACCATAAGAACATCATTATATATTTCGTCTAGCGATGATCCAATTAATGCTTTTCGTGCTGCTTCTAAAACATGTAAAGTTGAAACAAGAGATATCACTTTAATGTCTACTTGAAATTCCTTTTTTATAACATCTGCAAAAGTTGTTAAAGACCCCATATCTACCAATAAGAGATAACCAGCAGAAGTTGGATTGTCCTGAATACCAATCTTAAGGCTTTCTAATACTTTTGATGGAGCAACATCTATTGGAGCGTTTATTGGAATTATATAGTTTTCTCCAAGTAGTCTGTTAGAAACATCAGCCATTGAAGTTGCAGTTGATTCACCATGAGCAATTAGGATAACTTTTACTTTATCTTGAGATTTATCGTTAAAAGTATTATCTGGTATCAAGAATAATGTTAAGTATCCAGCTTCATCTATTGGAATTGATTTATTAATAGTGTTTTCTATGATCTCCTTAATCTCTAGTGCAACAGCAAATTCAGAAGGATAAAGATCTTTTATTCTATTTAAATTAGTGTTTATTATTATCTTGTCGCTGTTTATTCTATTAATTAATGTGTTTATATGCAGAGCAAAAGCCGTATATAAATTACTATCAAAAATTACAGGAAGCTTTCGAGTTATATGACTTACTATACTATCAATACATTTTAATGTATCTTCATCAATAATGGTTAATAAGTTTTGTTTGCTTGTTTCTTCGGAAACTTCAGAGTTATTTTTATTGAAATGTTTGGCTATATCTTTCTCAAGAATGTTCTCAATATCAATATCTGAAATTTCTAGAGACTTAAGCTTTTCAAGTTTACTTTCTATAAAATCGTAAATAGTATTATCTCCATTATTAAATATAGTGTTTGTATCTTCATTAGAACCATTAAATCTGAAATATTCAATTTCTTCACTCATAAGTTTATTCCATAAAACTCTATGTTCTTTCTCTTTATAAAGACCTTCTTTAATATAAGGAGGCAGTATTTTACTATGGATTCTTACGTCGCGTCGTATATTAGTTAAGTATTCAGAGTATGCTTTTGCACAAAGTAGCTGAACGTCGCTTTTCAACTGACCTATATTATTAGGACAATCATAAGAAAGTAATGCTCTAAGAGAGTTTAAAGATACATAAATCTCTTTATTTAAACGGATACTTTCATATTTGAAGAAACTTTTAATTAAAAATAATCTTTCATCTAAAGTTCTTTCTTTAAGAGAAGGAATATTAATAACAAGAGGAATTCTTCTTGTAAATGTGTTTAATAAAGCAGAATTTGGGTCTTCTGTTGTAGCTGAAATTATTAATACATCTGATTTTCTGGTTTCTGAATCCCCAATGCGTCTAAAAGTACCTGTATCTAAAAATATGAATAGAGCTTCCTGCCCTTCAGGTGGCAATCTGTGAATCTCATCTAAAAATAAAATACCACCATCAGCCTGTTCTATTAATCCGACTTTGTCAGATTCAGCTCCAGTATACGCACCTTTTTTTACACCAAAAAGTTGAGAAGTTAATAGTTGTGGGTTATTAGTATAATCTGCACAGTTAAACACTATAAAAGGAGAATCTTCTGTTTTTACCTTCATTTCCAATGCATAATTGTGCATAAGAGATGCGAACATAGACTTTCCTACACCAGTACTACCTAATATTAAACAATTCATACCTTTAGGTGGATATAGTATAGCTGCTTTAGCCTGTTCCACAGAATCTTTAAGAGAAATATTATTTTTAGCTAACAAATCTAGTTGAGATTCATTGCTTTGAATCTTATTTTCAGCAAGAAAAAATAATACTGGTCTACCTGATGATTTATACAATTTACCTTCCTTACAAAGTTCATTTAGTTCATGGCTTAAATTAGCTCTAGTCATATTAACTAGAGGCGCTAGTGTTTTAGTATCTATTCCATCTGGAGAATTTAGCTGGAGAAGTTTTTGGTAAATCAAATCTTTTTTAGCCATTATATGTCCTCCTATATAACTAAAAATATTATAGCTACTATAAATAGATTAAGCATTTTCATACACTATGCTGAAAACACTATAGTAAGTAGACTATTATAGTAAAATTATTTATTATCAAACATTGTTTATTTAGTGTTTACATACAGTTTTAAAATTAATCAAACACTATATATAATTATAAAACACTAAGTGTATTAAGTAAACACATATCATAAAATAAATAAAATATATAACTTTTATTATAAAAATGATATAACTTTTGTGTAAAATTATATTGTCTATTTTTATTATAAGTGTTGATATATAGGAACGATCCGATAGTATGTAAAATTTAAACAGCAAAAAAATTAGAAAAAAATTTAAATATTTAATAGTGTTTGGCACAGGTATTGCTATATATATTGGCATGAAGCAATAAAGCATCAAGTAAAACTTTATTCAGTGGGAGTTTAATATATCTTCTGAATTTTAGTTTAACTTATCCAGAAGTATGTAGCCGTTAACTATATTACGGATACTATCTATTGGATAAATTGGAGGAGGAGTACAAATGGATCAATTAGAAATGGCAATAATGAATATTATAATCAATGCAGGAGATTGTAAAAATCATGCTTATATGGCTCTTAGTTTAGTAAACGAAGGTAAGTATGAAGAAGCTGAAAATGAAATGCAACTAGCAAATGATGCGTTAGGAAAAGCGCATGATGCACAAACAGAAATGCTTCAAAAAGAAGCTTCTGGAGAAAAAGTAGAGTTATCAGTTTTATTTGTTCATGCACAAGATCATTTAATGACATCTATATCAGAAAAGAATCTTATTGAACAAATTATAGAATTAAGAAAAATTGTAAACACTTTAGTAAAATAAAAAATTGAAGCTTGGAAAAGTAAATAGACAAGCTATATTTTGTAAATACTATAAAAATAAAATTCGCAAGTAACTTTAAAATTAACACAAAACTATATAAAGGTATAGAACATATTAAAATTTATAAAAGTTAAATCAAGGAGGAAGAAATATGGTTACAATCAAATTATTCTGTGCATCAGGAATGTCAACAAGTGTTTTAGTTAATAAGATGAAGGAGGCAGCTAAAGCTAAAGGTGTTGATGCAGAAATTATAGCATTTCCAGAATCTCAAATGGATAGACATTTAGATAGTATGGATGTTGCATTACTTGGGCCACAAGTAGGATATACTTTAGGAAAAGCAAAGAAACTTTGTGAACCACATGGCATTCCAGTAGAAGTAATACCAATGGTTGATTATGGAATGATGAATGGAGCTAAAGTTTTAGATCTAGCATTAAATCTTGCAAAAAATAAATAATTGAAAAATTAATTATTTTTATAAACTTAACCAATAAGAAATAATTTGCAAAAATAAACAGCATTTGTAGTTTTACATGATTAAGTAAAAATACAAATGCACATATAAAGATATATCTAATCGATTAACTTATATTCATATGTTATATGAGGAAAGAAAACCTTTAACAACAATTATAGGAAAATCAAAATAAATATGTAAGTTTATAAGTAATAATAGCAAATTTTTATTTGTAATTATTCATATTATAATCACAATTTAGTTATAAGGGGGAAATTTATTATGTCACTCAATCAAACACTGAACGAAAAAGTAGTGCCAGCGGTAATGAAATTCGTTAATCTTAAAGGTGTTCAAGCATTAAAAGATGGTATGTTATTTACTTTACCATTAAATATTGTTGGATCTATATTCTTATTAATTGCTTGCTTCCCAGTAAAAGCATTTACAGATGGTATGGCTAGCGCTTTTGGACCAGGTTGGAATGATCCATTATTTAAATTACAGCATTCAACAATGGGTATTATGGCAGTGGTAGCTGTTATAGGTATGACTTATGTATACTGTAAAAATGAAGGTCTTGAACCTTTTTCACCAGCAGTAATTGCTTTAAGTGTATTCTTAACTGTAACAAATGATTTTGTTATGTTTAAAGCTACACCTGATGCAACTCCAATTCAAGTTGGTGGAGTTATTCCACAAGACTGGACTGGTGGATCAGGTATGATTACTGCAATTATTGTAAGTTTAGTTGTTTCATTTGTTTATTGCGCAATGGTAAAGAAAAATATTACAATCAAGATGCCAGAAGGTGTACCTCAAGGTGTTGTTAATGCATTCTCAGCATTAATTCCAGCTACAGTTATATTTATAGGTGCAACTGTTGTATATGCGGTATGTAAGTTTGGATTCAATACTTCTTTTGTAGAAATTATATATAAAGTTGTTCAAACACCATTACAAGCTGCATCAGATTCACTTCCAGGAGCTATACTTATTGCTTTTGCTGTTCCATTCTTATGGTTCTTCGGAATTCATGGAGGTATGACAGTATCAGGTATGGTAGGTGCTTTATTAACTGCTAATACTGCAGCTAATGCTAAATTACAAGAAGCAGGGACTTTAGATCTTGCTCACGGAGCTCATATAGTAACTCAACAATTCTATGATAACTTCATTAACTTAGCAGGTAGTGGTCAAACACTTGGATTTACTATATTATTATTAGTACTTGCAAAATCTGCTCAATATAAACAATTAGGTAGATTAGCACTTCCAGCTAACTTATTTAATATTAATGAACCTGTATTATTTGGTACTCCAGTAGTAATGAACCCAATAATGGGTGTACCATTCATACTTACTCCAGTAGTAAATGCAATATTACTTTATTTTGCAATTGCAACAGGAATACTTGCACCAATGGGTGGAGCATTACCACCTTGGACAGTTCCAGCTGTATTCTCAGGATTAATAATTGGTGGTCCTAGTTATGCTATAGCTCAATTAGTATTCCTACTTGTTGGAATGGCAATATACTTCCCATTCTTTAAGAAAGTTGATGCTATGTCATATGCTGATGAATTAGCAGCACAAAAACACGAAAATAGCGCTCAAGCGTAAATACAATTAATTAGCCCTATTATTAACAATTTAAAATAAATTTAAAAACTCTAACATTTTTAATTATTAAAATTATGATTTCTGCAGCAACAGAAACACAATGAGAAAATAATTAAAATGTTAGAGTTTACTCAGTATAATTCTGAAAAATAAAATATATAATATGTTAATAGTCAAATTATAAAATTAAATTAAGATAAAATTATTTGTTTTTTCAAAAGATTAATTAGAAGTGAGGTAGAAAAATGATATTAATAAACTGTGCATTAAGACAAGATGATATAATAAATATAGTAGAAAATATTGAAGTTGAGAATGAAAAAGTATTTAAATTTGTTAAAAAGGAAGGGATTAAAATACTTTTTGAGTGTATCCTTAGTGATCAACAAAATGCGGCTGCAATTGCAAAACAATCAATAAAAGATACTGAACTTGGAAAAGTATTATATTTTGGAGTTAGTGTACAATAAAAAATTAGATATAGTTTAATTATTTATATTGTAGATAAAAAGCATTTTCTTATAGTTAAGAAGATGCTTTTTATTAGTTCTATATAATTTGCTTAATTTCGAGTTGGTGAAATTATTTTTTGATAATTAAAATAAATTTAGTGATTAAACAGTTCTTGGAAGTGTTCAAACACTAATCACAATTATATACTTTCATCTAAACACTGGACAATATTACCAAAACTCTAATAAGAATAATCAAACTCTTATATTAGATATTGATTATATTAAGTAAACATATAAAATGTTAATCATAATTTGAATGCATAAAATTTCCTGTAAACGTTTTTAAAAATCTAGGGTTAAGATTAATATAGATAATATTAATATGTTTAAAATAATGTCTACTAAAAAGCAGAATAGTGTTTGGCACAATTTATGCTATGCAATAGGATAAAAGGAAAAATATTCTAAAAGACATTGAATGGGGGAGTGTAGAGTGGAAGAGTTAGAAATGGCAATCATGAACATTATAATAAACGCTGGAGATTGTAAAAATCATGCGTATATGGCACTTAACAATGTAAATGAAGGAAAATACGAAGAAGCTGATAAGGAAATGCAATTAGCAAATGATGCATTAGCAAAAGCACATGATGGGCAAACAATGTTCCTTCATAAAGAAGCAAATGGTGAAAAGATTGACATGTCAGTTTTGTTTGTGCATGCACAAGATCATCTAATGACAGCAATAACAGAGAAAAACTTAATTGAACAGATAATGGAACTAAGAAAAGTGGTAAATACATTAGTTAAATAATTAATAAAGAGATTAAAATTTCATAAGTACATTTATTCAAAGTTTATATAAATAAATTTATATTTCAGGAGGAATGAACCATGGTAATAATTAGATTATTTTGTGCAGCAGGAATGTCAACAAGTCTTTTAGTAAACAAAATGAAGGAGGCAGCTAAGAATAAGGGGATAGATGTAGATATTGAAGCTTTTCCAGAAAGTCAAATGGATAAAAATATAGAGGGAGTTGATGTTGCATTATTGGGTCCGCAAGTTGGATATACATTAAACAAAGCAAAAAGGATATGCGAACCTAAAGGAATACCTGTGGATGTTATACCAATGGTTGACTATGGAATGATGAATGGGCAAAAAGTTTTAGACTTTGCCTTAAAGCTAGCAGGAAAATAGTTAAAAAGTTTTTACAATATCATTTTTTATAAATTATCTAATAGACCGTGTTAATTTATATTTATTAATTTTTAAGGAGGAATTATTATGTCATCATCTGGGACAACTTTAAACGAAAAAGTATTGCCAATAGTTATGAAGTTTGTTGGTTTAAAGGGAGTTGTTGCATTAAAAGACGGTATTTTATTCACTTTACCATTAACTTTGGTAGGATCGGTATTTTTATTGCTAGCGCAATTGCCATACCAACCGTTAAATGATTGGCTAAATGTTACATTAGGTGCAGGATGGACTGACCCGCTGTTTAAAGCAAATGGGGCAACTTTTAACATGATAGCACTTGTTGCAACAATAGGAATAGCATACACTTATGCTAAAAATGAAGGTCATGAACCTTTATCAGCAGGAATAATATCATTTGTAGTATTTATATTAACAACTAGCTCTTCAGTAACTACTAAAAGTGGAGAAACAGTAGGTGATGTCATACCAACAGCATGGTGTGGTGGAAAGGGAATGGTTACAGCAATTATAATAGGATTAATAGTTGGAGCGGTTTATTCATGGTTTATGGCAAATAAGATTACAATAAAGATGCCTGATGGCGTACCACAGGGAGTTGTGAATTCGTTTGCAGCATTAATACCAGCAGCAGTTATAGTGCTTGGAGCAACAATAGTTTATATGATATTTAAATGGGGATTACAAACAACATTTATTGAATGGATATATAAAGTACTTCAAACACCATTACAAGGTATGACAGACTCATTAGGTGGAGTTTTAGTCATGGGATTTTTAATTCCATTCTTATGGTGGTTTGGTGTTCATGGAGCAACAATAGTAAGCGGTGTAATGTCAGGAATATTACAATCAAATACCTTAGATAATGCAGCTATAGTTACAAGTGGAAAAGAATTAACAATAGCAAATGGAGCTCATATAGTAACACAGCAATTTCTTGATCAATTTATGACAGTAACAGGATCTGGTATGACAATAGGTTTAGTAATATGTATGTTATTTTTTGCAAAATCGGCACAATGCAAACAATTAGGAAAACTCGCAATAGTACCAGGAATATTTAATATAAATGAACCAATTACATTTGGAACACCAATAGTAATGAATCCATTTATGGCAATTCCATTTATAATTACTCCAATGCTATCAGGCACAATACTTTATTTTGCAATAGCAACAGGAATAGTTCCACCATTTGGAGGGGTAATGGTTCCATGGACAACTCCGGCACCAATATCAGGACTTTTGACAGGTGGAGTTAGAACAGCAATATTACAGTTATTAGTATTAGCAATGTCATTCTTCGTTTACCTTCCATTCTTTAAGAGACAAGATAGTATAAACCTAAAAAATGAATTGGCAGCTCAACATGGTGATAATATTCAGGCATAAGAATTATTAAATAATATTATTATGACAAGGAAAGATTAAAACTTTAGGTAATTAGAATTTAAGCTTATCATTTGTAAAAAAATACAAATGATGAGCTTTTTTAAAATTTGAGTTAATATTAAGATTTACTAGCTGCTGGTTCTACATTCCAATTATCTTTAGTAGAATATACTGAAATTCCATCAGGATTATTGCTTGTCTCATATATGTTGACACCACATGTAGTTAGAACATTGTAAGATTCATTAGTAGTGCTAATAGATTCTTTAGCTCTAGAAATTATTCCTACAATTGGGTTAACATATCCGATAAATGGATACGATGAAGATGTTGGATTTCCATGATGAGGAACTTTTAATACATCAACTTCTTTTCCATCTAAGGCTTTTCTACTAAGAAAGTCGTTTTCTGCGCCCCATTCAATATCTGCAGCAAATAATTCTTGAAGATCATGATAATTCAAATAAACAAGAGCAGAGTTATTGTTTAGCAATGTATATTCTTGGTAAGGGTTAGCTGCTTCAAAGCTTGGATAATCCTTATCAGCATGAACAAATTGTAAAATATTTTCGCTATCAATATATGATTTTGGTTCAGCTGTAACTAAAGGTACTCCGCTTTTCTTTATAGCATTCATTGTTTCTGTATATACTTCATAATCATGTTTCATAATTTCTTTTTCACTGGCACTAGAAGTAGTATCATTTATACTTGTAAAGTCTTTCATTTCAAAGTATTTAGGAACCAATATTTTTCCGACATTAAAGTTTTTTAGCAAATCAATCACTCCACCAATGTGATCTGAGTGAGGATGTGTAAGCACTACGTAATCTACAACTCCTTTTCCATTAGAAGTTTTGCTAGTGTTAGATTCAGTAGCTTGTACACTACTACTAGTAGTAGTAGATTTGAAAAAATCTTTTTTTAGGTTTTGACTATTTAAAAAGTCTATTAATGTTTCGCTAGTTGTTGTATCACCAGTATCTATTAAGACAGTTTCTCCACTAGGTAATCTTATAAATGCACAGTCAGCATTGCCTACATTTAAATGGCGTACAAATAAATAGTCTTTATCATCTTTATCTGAACCTTGGTAGTAACCATTTGAATTAAAATCTTCCATAGTTCCGTTTAAATAAAGCTTTCCAGTCGCAACAGAACCATCGGATTTTATGTAATATTTGTGATTTCTAGAATCAACCCAAGTATTTACAACCATTATTCCTTTGTCATCAGAATAATATTCTTTATTTTTATAATAGTAAAGGCCTTTTTGAAGTTGCCCATCATCGCTAAAGAAATACCAATTATCATCTATTAATGTTTTATGAGTAGCCATGTGACCGTATTGATCAAAATAATAAGTATCCCCATTGATTTTTTGCCATCCAGTTTCCATAGCACCGTTCTTGTCTGTATAGTAGATATTATTATCATAAACCCATCCAGTTTGCAGTATTCCATCTTTATTGAAGTAATACCAGGTTCCGTCTATTTCTTTCCAGCCAATTACTACTGAAAAATCACTATCTAGATAATATTTATCATCATAGCCTTTATCTTTAGAAGTTATATCAGGATTAACATCTTTCTCCATGAACCATCCAGTTTTTTCGAGGACTTTATCACTAACTATATAGTATTTTTTAGAATCAATAGTTTTCCATCCATATGGAATAGATACTTCTTCTTGCTTATTCGGTACAGCAGTTGCGTTGTTGTTATTATTATTATTATTATTATTATTATCTGTGTCTTTTTTTGAATCTTTTTCTGATTCGTTACTTGAAACGCTTGTACTGATATCTTTGTTAGTATTTTTTGAAGAATCTTCGTTTGTTGAATTATGTAAAGTTGATTCATTTGTTTTTTGTGAAATTTCATTTGTTTGCTGTTCAGCATATACTATTGTTTCTGTAAAAAGATGAAAAGATAAACAGATTAGAAAGAATAGTATAAAACTTTTAAAATATTTTGTCATCATTATCTTTTAACACTCCTTAAATTCAATACAAAATATTATAGCACATAATCAAGCAAATTTTAAGCCAAGTCTCGGGATTTATTCCGCATTATGTAAAATTAAGAAAAAATTTTTAAAGGTAATAGAAAAATAACAAGTCAATATGTTAGTGGATTTTGCATTATGTTTAGTACGGAAACTAAGCTAATAGTTCTCTATGAGATAGATATCTTTCCGTGTATGACGCAAAATACACAAGGCATTTTAGACTTGTTATTTTCTTTAATAATCATTGAACAAAACAAAATATGAATAACATAATTATATTGTTATCTTTTAACTTCTCAATAGCTTTTTATATAATTTAGGATTGATTTTAAATATAGAAAATAAAATTATCCAGTGAAGCTGTTTTTTATTGCTTTGAATATAAGATTTATATGTTTCTGATACCTTATGGTTAATCAAGGTTAAATATTCAGTATTATTTTCAATATTATTAGAACATTCAAAATAACAATTTATAAGCTTAAATAAATACCATTTTAATGTTTTTGAATAGATTTCTTCATTATTTATATTTTTAATGAACTTAACTTTTTCATCGTAAACATCTATTATATCTAACCTTTTTTTATTAAACTTACTTGTAGTTATACTGTTAGGAGTGATCCTATAGTAGTATAAAGGCCTATTAGTATAAGTGATCTTATTAGCTTTATAATATAATTTATATGTAGTGCCTTCATCTTCATGGATTTTGCCTACAGGATAAAAAATATCTTTAAAGAGTTCTCGTTTGTAGAGCTTATTCCAAGCTACTACTGTTTGAGTATATAAGCCATTATAGAAGTTATTTAGGCTTTCCATATTATTGTAAGAATTAATAATCTCATCATCTATATGAGGTATTGAGTCATCGCTATTAGCTGTTTTAAAAAAATCGCAACATGAAATATCAGAATTATTTTCCTTTAGCAATTTTAACAAAACTTCATACATAGTTTTATCTAACCAGTCATCGCTGTCTACGAAACCAATATAATTTCCTCTAGCTATATCAAGGCCAGCATTTCTGGCAGAACTTAGACCATTATTTTTCTTATGTATAACAATTATTCTATCATCCTTTTTAGAGAATTCATCACATATCTTTCCGGAATTATCCAATGAACCATCATCAACTAAAATAATTTCAAGATTTTTTTCAGTTTGATTTAAAATGCTATCTATACATTGAGGTAAATATTTCTCAACATTATAAACAGGCACAATAACACTAATTAAATCTTTAGTATTTTCCATAATATATTCTCCAATCTTTTACTCAGGTTAAAATTTGCTCTATAGATGGTTAAGCTGTAATAAATTATAACATATTAAGGCATAATTTAGAATTAATAATCTGTAGAAGGTATTGTAATAGAAAATTAAAAGTCAATATTTAATATGTATTATTGAGTTTTATGACTACATTGATATAATAAAAGGTAGATATGTATTAAAGGAGAAAAAGATGAACAATAATACTAATTATTCAAATTATGAAGACTTACAGCTAAGAGATGCTCAGTTAATAATGGCAAGCATTTTAAAAGATGTAAAAAAAATTTGTGACAAGCATAATATTAGATATTTTCTAGATGCTGGAACGCTTATAGGAGCGGTTAGACATAAAGGATTTATACCATGGGATGACGATATTGACATTGGAATGCTTAGAGAAGATTATAATAAATTTTTAAGTGTAGTTAAGAATGAACTACCTGATCATTTATTTTTGCAGACTCATGAAAATGATCCTAATTATGATATCTATCAAGTTCCATGCAAAATAAGATATAATAATACACTTTTTATTGAAGATAAGATTGCAGAAAATGAAAAGATGCATAATGGTTTATTTATAGATATTATACCTTATGATAGTCTTCCTAAAAAAAGATGGGTATACAATATTCAAAGAAAAATAAGCAATTTTGTATTAAGAAGTTTCATAAGAATTAGAGAAAAACCTGAAAAGCTTACATTAAAAAATAAAATTACATATTTTATTTATAATATTGTATCAAGTATTTTTACAACAAAAAGAAGACAGAAATTATTTGACTTTTTAGTTAAATGGAATGATAGAAATTCAGAATATATGGGATATGGATTGGATACAGTATGGAGTCAGTACATATATAAAAAAGAGGACTTTTTTGATTTGATAAAAGTTGAATTCGAAGGAGATTATTTTAATGCGCCTAAGAATTATGATGCTGTTTTAACACAATTGTATGGCGATTATATGACACTTCCGAAAGAAGAAGACAGAGTATGGCATGCCAGAATAATCAAAAAGTTAAAAAATGCCCAATAGGCATGTTCGTTTTAATTATAAAAGAATGTAGATTTATTTATAGTAGTAAAACTATTTCTCTAAATGAGAGTATTTTTACTTAGCTATAATGAATGAAAATGAAAATTTACTTAAGAAAATGGCTTAATATTGCATATGGGCATCAATACTAGTATAATTCAAGTAGTGTTGAAAAGTTTAAAGTTATTTGACGGTACAGTATTTAAATATAAAAGTGATTTTATATTTTTTAAATTTATAGATAAATCAACTATAATCTATACTTATGCGTATACCTCACCGAAATGAATAATATACTTTTGCTCCAGTTTCTGGTTGGAATATATTTCATGGGCTAAGTATAGTTTGTTATTGGGATATCCACAATTGATGTAAAAAATGATAATTTTAACATATATATTCTTTAAAACAAAAGAATATATATGTTCATAATGTCTATTAGCCCAATATTATAGTAAGTTATGGCATTAAATAGGCCAGTATGCTGACTTATTGTTTTCTGAATATAATTAAATAAAAGGAGCGAATAGTTTTGGTAAAAGTATCTATCATTACTCCTGTTTATAATGTAGAAGAATGTATTGAAAGAAGTATTAAATCTGTTATGAATCAAACTTGCAAAGATTTTGAACTTTTACTTATAGATGATGGATCAAAGGATAAAAGTATCGATATAGCAAGAGGATTACTTGAAAATTCAAGTATAAATTATAAAATCATAACTCAAAAAAATTCGGGTGTTAGTGCGGCAAGAAACAGAGGAATAAAAGAAGCTAGTGGAGAGTATATAACTTTTTTAGATTCAGATGATTATATTGATCATAAATTTGTTGAGCGTATGTATGAAAAAGCCGAAGAAAGTAAATGTGAGATAGTTTTTTGTGATTATAGTGAGGTTGACGCTAAAGGAAATGTGCTAGTTCAAAATAGAACTAACTATTTAAATGAGTTCATTAGCGGAAAAGAAGCTGCTCTTATGCAGTTAAAAGATGATATAACAATAGGAATGAGAAGTGCTATATATAAATCTTCCATTATACAAGATAATAATCTTTTATTTGATACTAAAAGAAAATATGGAGAAGATATGGTCTTTGTTGTAAAGGCATTGTTATATGCAAAAAAAGTTATAAGCGTAAATGAAGTATTGGCTTTTTATGTTATATGGGGAAATTCTGTGACTCAAAATGTATCATTGAAGCATTTGGATTGCTATTATTCATATATTGACCTATTAAATGATATAAAAGATGATGAAAGCCTAAATAAGATAAAAAGTTTTTTAGTTGAATTTAAAATACCTTATTCAATATCACATGTTTTTTCGGTATTAGGTAAGGATTCAAATTTCCATGAGGAACTTTTTAAGTTTTTAAATAAAGAGGATGTAAGAAAATATTTAAAGAATTATAAAATGCAAAAGTTGGATAAGAATAATATTAGATATTCTATTCAATGTAAGGGAATGCTGTCTTGTCCTAAATTATTAATAAAAGTTTTAGATAAAGTAAGATAATAGTTTAAATTAGGACATTTTAGTGAGAATCTCTGAAGTAGGAGGGGAAGTATAGTGAAGAATTGGAAGACTTTTATAGTTATGATAATCGATATGTTTATGGTTAATATGGCATATCTTTTCTCAATAAATATAACCAATAGTGGAGATTTTACATTAATTGCGAAAATATACACTCATGATTGTATAGCGTTAAGTTTAATTTATTTAGTATGTTTTTACTTGTTTAAAATGTATGAAAGTCTATGGCATTTAACTGGTACTGACGAGTTTTTGTTAGGTGTTGGTGGAAATATTTTAGCAGGAATAATATCAATAGGGTATACTAGAATTCTAGGTAATACAATTCCGTTAAATGTTTCGGTTGTCGGAATACTTTTAAGTATTTTCTTTGTATTAGGATATAGAATATTGTATAGGGTATATAGAAGAACTCTTTTGTACATACCATTTAAATACTCATCAGACCAAAGAAGAGTAATGATAGTCGGGGCTGGCTCGGCTGGAACTATGCTTATTAATGAAATGATGGCAAGAAGAGAACTAAAGTATAATCCGATAGTTCTTATAGATGATGATAAAAGTAAGCTTGGAAAAAGAATATCAGGTGTAAAAATAGAAGGAAACAGATACGATATACCTTATATAGTTGGAGATCAGGAAATAGATTTAATATTAATTGCGATTCCATCTCTTGATGCGAAAAATAAGGCAGAAATAATTGAAATTTGTAAGAATACAAATTGTAAACTTCAAATAATACCTGGAATGTACGAAATACTAAGTGGAGACGCTACAGTTAGTAGAATAAAAGATGTTGATTTAGAAGATTTGCTTGGAAGAGATCCTATTCAACTTGATAATAAAGGGATTTCAGATTATATAGAAGGAAAGACTATATTAGTAACTGGAGGGGGAGGATCAATAGGTTCGGAACTTTGCAGACAAATTTCTGTATATAATCCTAAAAGACTTATAATATTTGATATTTATGAAAACAATGTATATGATATACAAAATGAACTTAGAGAAGAGTTTCCAGACATGAATCTTACTGTATTAATAGGTTCAGTTAGGGATAGAAAGAGACTTCATGAAATATTTACAAAATATAGAGTGAATGTGGTATTCCATGCAGCAGCACATAAGCATGTGCCTTTAATGGAAGATAGTCCTAAAGAGGCTATAAAAAACAATGTTTTTGGAACTTTGAATTTAGCATTAGAAGCAAGTGAGGCTAACGTAGAAAGATTCGTTATGATTTCAACAGATAAAGCTGTTAACCCAACTAATATTATGGGAGCAACAAAAAGATTATGTGAAATGATCATTCAAGCCATGGATAAGCAGTCTAGGACAGAATTTGTTGCGGTTAGATTTGGAAATGTGCTTGGAAGTAATGGATCAGTAATACCATTATTCAAAAGACAAATTGCTAATGGTGGCCCTGTAACTGTAACTCATAAAAAGATTATTAGATACTTTATGCTAATTCCAGAAGCTGCGCAGTTAGTGCTTCAAGCCGGTGCTTTTGCAAGAGGTGGAGAAGTTTTTGTATTAGATATGGGAAAACCAGTTAAAATTTATGACTTGGCATGTGATTTAATAAGGCTTTCAGGGCTTGAACCCAATAGAGATATAAAAATTGTAGTTACAGGTCTTAGACCAGGAGAAAAGCTATACGAAGAACTTTTAATGAGTGAAGAAGGATTAGAAAATACGGTTCACAATAAAATATATGTAGGTAAACCAACATTTGAAGATATGAATAGCTTAACAATTAAGCTGGAGCAATTACAAAAGTTATTGGAGCTTAGCGATATATCAGAGATTAAGCATCAAATGCAAAAGATAGTTCCAACATATCATTATAAAAACGAAGATGAAGTGGCTGCAGAAAATGCAGATAAGGAGTAATAATGACGAGAGAAGATGTAATTAGAAATATATTTTTAGCTATTATATTTGCTATTAGTGGATTTTTAGGAATAGCAAATGGAAGTTATATAGTATCTATAATGTACATATTGACAGTAGTAATATTAGTAGTTTTTATTCTTAAAGATAAAGATTTATATAATATGTTCTATACACTACTTTTAATTTCTGCATTTTATGACTATACATTGTATGTACCAAGAGTGCAAAGTGTATATTTATTTCATATAGTTTTGGGAATATTTACACTTATGTCATTGTTTAGAATATTTAAAGACAGACAGATTTTAATGGACTTGGATAGAAAAGTATTAGCAATATATGTACTTTGGTTTATATATATGTGTGTTAGTATAATATGGTCGTTAAATAAAAGCTTGTCAATAAAGTATATAGCTATCTACTTGATGATGTTTGCGTTTATTGTAAACATGATGGTATATAACATTAATAGAGAAAGAATTAAAAAAACAATTACTATATTATCATCGCTAATTTTACTTATAATATTGATTGGTTTTATAGAAGTTATTCTTGGAAGACAGCTACCAGTTAAACATTATGCTGATGCATTTATTGAATTTCTACCAAAAGGTGACCAAGATTTAATACATGCAAGACCTATAGCATTTTCATTTAATCCTAATAACCTAGCGGCTACTCTTGCAATACTGTTACCAATTGGTTTTTATGCAATATATAAATTTGAGAACATATTTTTTAAAGTAGTTTGCATAATTGCTTCAATTATTGCTTTTTCGTTGATTTCAATAACAACATCAAGAACAGGTTTTGTGGCTGCTGCATTTGGAGTTATAGTTTATCTAATTTATTCTGTAATAAATATAAAAAGGATAGGATTAAAGGGGATAGTATGCCCATTAATTTTAGTGATTTCTCTTTTTGTGGCCTTTAAATATAGTTATATGATAATGAATATTTCACAAACAGAATCTGGTCAGGAGCAGAAGAAAAATGGTCTTGCAGATAAGCTTGATGCTCTAGGGGATCAAGAAATTCAAGAAGGCGGAGATGGATCTCTTAATGTTAGATGGACAATAGTAAGCGATGTATTAAGAGGAACAATAAAAGAGAAACATTATCTAGGCTATGGAGTAGGAAATGTTGAACAATATATTAAAAATCAAGGAAATACAGGAAATATATATAGCCCGCACTGTTATCCAATAGAAATTCTTGGAGACTTCGGTTTACCAGGGCTAGCGCTTTATGGTATATACTATTTATACTTGTTAATTCAAAATATGATTATTGGAATAAAGAAAAAGAGTCCAATGTGTTTTGCAGCTGTAACAGGCCTTATAGCTTTTGCACCAGCGAGTTTTGGACCTAGTTCTATAACATATGTATTTTCATATTGGATGCTTATGGGATTTGCAGTAGCATGTATACAAGTTTACAAAAAGGAAAGTGATGAGTATAGACCAACATCGTCATCCTCAATGAAGGAATATAGAATAGGATAATAGAGAGCACGAGTGTTTATAAGTTAAAATATAATTCAGATATTAATATATTATCAAATAAAAAATGGAAGGAATACCTTCCATTTTTTTATTATTTTTTAGTTGTTAAAGTCTTATATTTCAAATGTTTAGAATATGTTGATTTATACTTATCCTAAATATTTCTCAATAATTTCTGTGATTATTGAAGAACTGTCTCCACTTCCAAATGCAGAAGCAGGAGTACCAGTTGGATTGAAGTTTTCTATAGCCTCCATTATCTTATCAGAATTACTTCCAACTATAACGTTCCAACCGTTAGTTACAGTTTCAACCCATTCAGTTTCATCTCTCATAGTTATACATGGTTTCTTTAAGAAGTATGCTTCTTTTTGAACTCCGCCACTATCTGTAACTATCTTTTGAGAATTTTCCTGAAGAGAAATCATATCTAAATATCCCACGGGATCAATAATTCTTATATTTTCTCCAACATGCAAATCATAAGTTTCAATAAATTTCTTTGTTCTAGGATGTAGTGGAAGTATGATTCTCTTACCAGAGTTATTTAAAGCAGTAATGATTGAAGATAATCTTTCAATACTGTTAGTGTTTTCAGCACGATGTATTGTTGAAAGTATATAACTATTTGGTGCTAAATCAAGTTTGTCAAGTATTGTTGAGATATCTTTAGCTCTTTCTTTAAAGAGATTTATTGCATCATACATTACATCGCCGACATTATGAACACCTTTTGTAATATTTTCATCCTTTAAGTTATTTAAAGCAGTTAAAGTAGGTGTGAAAAGTAAATCGGATATATGGTCTGTTAATATTCTATTTTGCTCTTCAGGCATAGCCTTATTGAAACTTCTAAGACCAGCTTCAACGTGCGCTACAGGAATTAATAATTTGCTTGCACATAGGCTACCTGCAAGGGTTGAATTTGTATCGCCATAAACTAAAACCATGTCTGGCTTTTCTTTTAAGTATATTTCTTCAAGAGATATTAACATGCTACCAGTTTGATGCCCATGATTAGATGAACCAATGTTTAAATTATAATCTGGTTTTGGAATTCCAAGCTCCTCAAAGAATATGTCGGACATATTATTATCATAATGCTGCCCTGTGTGTACTAAAATTTCACTGTTTCCATTTCTTCTAATTTTATTAGATACTGTCGCGGCTTTAATGAACTGTGGTCTTGCACCTATAACAGTTAATACTTTCATATAATAGGCCTCCTTAAATTTTAGGTATTTATTTGTGAATTATTTATATTTACGTATAAATAAATATCAAGTGAAATTTATTTGAGATAAGAATTATCTCAATCTGAATATTAGTTAAACTTATAAAAAATAATCACCACAATGTTTAGGTGTATGCGAATGATATTACACTTACGCAGAATTAAAAATTGATTTAGTGTGATTCTTCTAAGCAAACCACTCAAAAGCGAATTTCTAAAGTTTATATTTTAGAAACATAAGATTTCGATTTAAAGTTTTTATGTTCTGTCCTTTGCCATCTCCCTGTGAGTACTTGGATTATTGCTATATAATCACTCAGCTGACTTTTGAAAGAAGGCTCTCACATAAAGAGTAAGTGCTATAGCGGCTAGACATCAGATAACGTTATTTTATCATATAAAATTCATAAATGAAATAATATGGGTGATATTATAAAGTAAAAGCTTATATTCATATTGTTGAAATGAAGTATTTCATATGTTATTCTTATACTGATTATAACTCTGGAGGGAAAAAGATGAAAAACTGTTTAGTACTTTTAACTAAAGTTTTTCCTTTTGATAAAGGAGAAGAATTTATAGAAGGCGAAATAAAAATGCTTTCTGAAGCTTTTGAAAAAGTAATAGTGATAGCAACTAGTGTAGCTGATGATGCGATACAAACAAGAAGTATTCCTAGTAACTTTGAAGTACATAAAATTAAGGCTTCAAAAATAAAGCATAGTTTACCTATTAGTGCTGTGAAGCTATTTCCATTTTATAATTATAATGGATGTGTAGATAAAGAAGAACGCAATGCTATTAGTGGCTCCATAAAAAAGAAAGCTTATTTAACATATTTTACAGCAAAAGCAAACAGTGTTTTAAAAGAAGTTTTGGAAATCATTAAAAAATATAATATGGATGAGTATAGCGGGATAACTTTATATAGTTATTGGTTATATGATATTGCTTTTGTGGCAATAAAACTTAAAGAACTTTATGGTAAAAAGATTACAAGAGTAGTAAGTAGAACACATAGATATGATCTTTATGCTAATGAAAACTCGATGAATTATATACCACTTAGATATTATTTCCTAAGAAATTTAGACGCGGTATATCCATGTTCTGACGATGGAAGTAATTATCTAAAGGAGCTTTATCCAGATTGCTCAGATAAAATTAAAACTGCATATCTTGGGACAAAAGATTATGGAACTTCGCAAGGATCAAAAGACTTAACATATAGAATTGTGAGTTGCTGCCATGTTTCACCAGTAAAGCGTATAGATTTATTGGCAAAGTCACTGGCAACATTGAAAGATTCGGGATTAAATCTAAAATGGACACATTTTGGAGCAGGAGATGGGTTGGATCAAATTAAGGAGTATGCAAGAGAAAATCTTGATTTTATGGAGACAAATTTTCCTGGGAGTGTTAAAAATTCCGAGTTAATGGAATATTATAAAAATGAATCAGTCGATTTGTTCATAAACACAAGTAGTTCAGAAGGATTACCGGTTAGTATCATGGAAGCATGTTCTTTTTCAATTCCAACAATTGCGACTAATGTAGGCGGTACGGCTGAGATTGTTAAAGAGGGTGAAACTGGATTGTTATTGGATAAAGATTTCGATCCTGAGGAGCTTGGAAATAAAATTAAATATATGGCGGAAATATCAGAGGAAGAAAAACAAAAATTCCGTGATAGATGCCGTTTACTTTGGACTGAAAATTTTTGTGCAGATAGTAATTTCAGAAAATTTGCACATGGAATTAGAGCGGTTCAATAAAATCAATTAAAAAGTTCTGATTTATTTTTTATCAGAACTTTTTTATATGATTAATTATAGATCATTTACGAAGGAGAGTGTGCCAGAAAGTTTTATTTAAGATGATTCAAGTGATAATTGAAGAATTATCTCAATTTCCGAAAACAGAAGTATGAGTTTCTGTTAGATTAAATTTTTCTGATAAATTCACAATTTTATTGGAATCACTTCCAACTATAAAGTTCTAAACGTTATTCATAGCTTCTATCTATTCAGTATCATATCATTATACATGGCTTCTTTTTGACTCAGCCAATATCTGTGTAATCTCTCTATAATAAAAGCATATCTATGTATTCTACAGGTATCAACAGTTTACTTACGCAAATGCTTCCAGTAAGAGCTGAATTCGTTATAAAGCAGATTTATCATAGATACAATAAGGAATGACTAGCCTTATAACTGGATTGGCCATTCTTAATGTTTATGATTATGATATAATTGGAATTAAATGAAGTAATACTCTAAAATGTAATAGATAGTATTTGAGTTGAAATATATAATTATTATTTGGAGGCGTAATATGTTAAAAAAGAAGATACTAGTAGTAGAAGATGAATTCTCAATTAGCGATACTTTAAAATTTGCTCTTTCAAAGGAAAATTTTGAAGTTAGGGGGGCATACAATGGGGAAAGTGCGTTAAAAATTTTTGAAGAATTTGAACCTCATTTGGTTTTGTTAGATATAATGCTTCCAGACATAAGTGGTTTTGAATTATGTAAGATCATGAGCCAAAAAAGTTACATAGTTATGCTTACTGCAAGGGATGATGTAATTGATAAAATATTGGGAATGGAAATAGGTGCCGATGATTACATAACAAAGCCTTTTGAAATAAGAGAAGTTACAGCAAGAATTAATGCTATTTTTAGAAGGGTAAGTAAAAATATTTTTAATAATGAACATGAGAATATATCTAGTACTGTTTCAGAAAATGATTTAGATGATATCGATGGATATAAGAATAAAAAAGATGAGTTCACTATTAATTTTGATACAAGAACGGTAATTAAAGATGGGAAAGAGATAATGCTAAAAAGAAAAGAATTCGATTTGTTGAGCTATTTATATAAGAATAAAGGGATCGTCTTTAATAGACAGCAGCTTTTAAATGAGGTTTGGGGATATGATTATTACGGGGATACTAGAACTGTTGATGTTCATATACGAAGGTTAAGGGCAAATCTTGGTGATGATAAGGAAAATTCGATAGTGGAAACAGTTTTTGGTGTAGGGTATGTAATAAGATAAAAGCATAAGGTTAGGAAGTGGAGAATATGCTGAAAACACTAAAAGGAAAAATAATGATAGGAATTGTATTTGCTCTTATTATATTTAATTTTGGGTTAAGTATTTTCATATATAATACTTATTATGCAAATATAAAGAATAATATTAAAGATGATATGGAGAATATTAGAAAGTTCAGCACAAGCACTTTAAAATATAGTGCTATGGTTATTGAAGATGATCTTAAAGTAAAAAATAAAACTGTGTATGAAGTTAATAACAATTATGATTGCTATGTGGGACTGTATGATTATAATAATAACCCAATAGATTATAAAGGTAATATCTTATTTGAAAATAGTATTAATAATGTATTAGAAAATTCAAAAGGAAAAAGCTCGGTAATAATATTTAATGTTAAAAATGGATTGGTTTGTACATATGTTTACCCTATATATCTTAATGGAAAATATGATTCAAGTTTAGTTATACAAAAAAGCTATAATGATTATTATGATAGTATTAAAAATATAATGACCAATATTATAGGAGCTCAAATTGTTCTTTTAATAGTAATAATAGGAGCATTAAATTATTTTATAAATAAAATAATAAGCCCGTTAAAAAAGCTTAGTGTACAAATGAAAAAATATGGAGAAGGAAAAGAAGTTGATAGAATTTCAGTAAAATCTAAGGATGAAATTGGACAAGTTACTAAGTCTTTTAACGAAATGATTGAAGAAAAGAAAAAATTAGAAAATATATCGAAAGAATTTTTTAATAATGCAACGCATGAGCTTAAGACTCCAGTTACTTCAATATACGGATATGTTCAAATATTAAAAGAAGAAGATTTAAATAGTATAGATGAAGAATTCAAAAAAAGAGCTGTTAATAGAATAATGATGGAATGTGGAAAATTAAAAGAACTTATACAAAAGCTTCTTGAAATTTCACGATGTGGTGTTAAAAAAAAGGATGTAAAGCAAGAGGTTAAACTTAACATATTAATTGCAGAAATATGTGATAGATTAATTGATAGGTGTAGACGATTAAATAAAGAGTTTATTATTAATATAGATGAAATTGCTGTATTAACTGTAAAAGAAGATATTGAGCATATAATTTTAAATTTAATTGATAATGCATTGAAATATTCAAAAGGCAAAGAAATATATATTTCTCTTAGTAAATCTGACAAAAATAAAGATGATTTTATATTTGAAATAAAAAATAAAATTTCTTTAATACCTGAGAATATTTCTAAAAATCTATTGGAACCTTTTATTAAATATAATGAATTTGATGGAAATATAGAAGAAAGTATTTCAAGTTCTGGATTAGGACTATATTTATGCAATGAATTAGCTCAAAAGAATATGTTTTCCTTAAAATATGAAATAAAAAAAGATGAAATATTTTTCTATTTATTCCGTCTATAAATCTAATTCTTAACTTAGATATCTATAGCATCCTTTTAGGTATATAAAAATCATTTCAAAGTATTACAAAAATGTTACAGAAGTGTTAAATAAGTAATAACTATTAATAAAATACTACAAGAAAATTACAAAAATGTAAAAAGCATTGAAAGTATATAAAATGGGTTTATTATAGGTGATGTACCAAGTGTACAAATTAAATATTTATTATCTGAGGAGGAATAAATTAATGAAGAAAAAAGTATTAAATCAACTAATTGCAGCAGTTTTAGTTTGTGGAAGTATTTTAGCAGTGGGGATGACAGCAGCAAATGCAGAAGTGAAAACTCAAACAGGAATGATTACAGAGAATGGTAAGATATACTTTTATAATGGATTAGGTCAAAAAGAAACAGGTTGGATTAATATTAGTGGGAAATGGTACTATTTTAATGAGAATGGCGAAATGCAAAAAAATACAACTTTAAAGATAAATGACAAAAGTTTCAAATTTGATGAAAATGGAATAGCGCTTGATGAAGATGGAACTCAAGTTAGCGACAATATAACTGATAAGTCGAAGGAAGAATTAAATAAATATGGAGCACATATTAAAATTAAGTATGGGAAAATTTACTACTGTAATGATTCAGATAAAGAAACAGGATGGGTTCGTGATGTAGATGGTAAAATATATTATTATAATGAAAAAGGTGAAATGCAAAAGGGTACAACAGTTAAAGATCTTACTGGCAAAGAAGTAAAGCTCAATGAAAAGGGCGTAGTTGTAGGTGAGCATGGATATGATCTTGTTAATGGAGAAGAAGTTACTTACGATAGCTCTGAAGCTTATAAAGAGAGTCATAAACAGTGGAAAAAGATAGGTAATGATTGGTATTATTATTTTGGGGACCAAGGAATTAAAATAGTTGACAGCTGGCAACTAGATAATGGATTATACTACCATTTTGATCATGATGGAAAAATGCAAAAAAGTATAACAGTTAAAAGTGAGAAAGGTAATGATTGTATATTAAATGCAGATGGAGCATTAACTAATAAAAGTACACCAGACATTACATTTGATGATGATAAGTATGAGTGGAAACAAGTAGATGGAAATTGGTATCATATGAATTCAGAGGGGGATAAAGAGAAAGGATGGATTCAAGATAATGGTAAGTGGTATTATTGCAATAAAGATGGTGTAATGCAAAAAAATACAACTATAATAGACCACGATAGTAAATATGTTTTAGGTACAGATGGTGGTTGGATTAAATAATATCTGTATTACAATTAAATTTTGATTTAACAATTATGTAATAAGTTTGCCTTATAATTATTTCTATTGAATTAGCTTAGAAAGTAATTATAAGGCTGCTCTGATTTATTTTATATTACTATTTTATTTATATGTGTATTGTGCTGGGAGGGGAAAGATGAAAAAGATAATTAGTTTTATAGCTTTATTAGCAGTTATATTTTCTTGCATGTATTATGGTGAGTACATAAAGAAAGGCCATGAGGAGATTGAAGTATTAAATACAGATGTAAGTATTAATAATATAAAGAGTATCATAGAGATAGAAAATAATATTAATGATGATTATGAGGAGATTCCATTGGGCTACAATAATGGAAGTGTATACTTAATAAAATATGATTATATTAATAAAAAATTATATGATAATAATATCTTTATTTTAAATAAAGATGGAAGTAGTAAAGAATGTGGAGTAAAGCTGCCAGATAATTATTTAAATGGAGAATTAAATATTTATGGTGATAAAATTTTTGGAAGGAATGGTTATTTTAATTGGCAGTCTGGAAAGGAATATAAACTACTTTCTGATGAAGATAATGTATTTCAGTCAAGATGGTATTCTGTTTCTGGAAATAGTGACTATTATTTACGTTCCGAAGATAAGGAGCAAAATAAAAAGTACATATTATATAACATTAATAGCAATGATAAATACGAGTTTGAATGTAACAGCAATAGTGAAGATGTTATAAGTGGCATATTTTATGATGATATATCAAAAGACTTCTATGCAATGTGTCAAAATAATGTAGTAAAACAAATACAGATTAATGAAGGTAATTTTACTATAGAAAAATATGATGATATAAAAGTTCTTAATAAAAATCTAGTAAGCCAGGAAGAAAAATTTAAAAATAGCTATGTATATTGTTTTGAGGGACAGGCATATATAGGTTTGGATTGCAATGATAAATATCAAGATAGCATTAACATTAACCAATATGATATAGTTAATAAAGTTGCAGAGAGATTAGACAATATAAGCCTATATGGTTATGATGATTTTTACAAGGATTATATACTAATTAAAAAAGATGATGAGAAAAGTGTTAATAAAATTTATTTAGCTAAGCTTGAGAAAAATGGATTTGATATGCTTATTGAAATTCCTAAATTATATGGTGATGATAGTAAAATCAGTATCCGTATGGTTGATTCAGAAAATGTATTAGTTAAGGAAGAATATCATGATAAAGAAAATAAAAAAATAAAAAATAGATATGTAGTCTATGATTTATCACAATATTTTCAAGATAACACCAACAAGTTAAGAAGTGATAATGATAAATTAACATTGAAAAATACTTATAAAAATATTAATGAATATGATGATTCTAATAATAAGTCTAAATTAAATACTGAAGAAGTCAAACAGCCTGAGCAAATGCCAAAAGATATTATACCAAAAGAGGAGATTTCAAAAGAGAATACTTCAAAAGATAATGAATCTAATATTAAGACCACTCAAGAAAAGGATTATAGAGAATCTGATTCATCATGGAGAAAAGGAAATGGTGACTGGTATTATTATAAAAATGATGAAAAAGCTATAGGGTGGTTGAAGACTGAAAAGGGGTGGTATTATTTTTACAAAGATGGAACTATGCAAAAGGATGCAATTGTTCTTGGGAAAAATGGGAAAGAGTATAAATTAGGACATGATGGATTATTGCTTAATCCAGACTCAGAACTAGATTATGATTATGCTGGAAGCAAAGAAAAAACGAACAAAGAGAACAATAGTAATAATACAAGAAGTGTTGATAGTAGTGCTACAAGTAGTATTGGTGCTAATAATATAAATGAAAGCAATATTAATAAATAGATTATCATAAAACTAGCATCTGTAATGAATGGAACATTATAGATGCTAGTTTATATTCTGTGAAGTAAAAAAGAATTATTAGTGCGATTTTAGGTTTAAGAGAAATATTTATAAGCTATATAGTCAAGTAATTAAGTCTTATAAAATGATAGTTTGAAAATAAAATTAAAAGTAAAGATGAGGATTTTTAATTGAGAGAAATTTATAGAAAAGTTGATAATTTTCATTTTATAGATAAGTTAGACTAGCAAAATCATAGTTGGATAATGAAGTAGAAGGTATTAATATAATGTTAGGGGGTAGATTTAAAGTTCTTTTTTTAAAGGAAATCCGACTCGCATGCACTCGCTGGATAAGTTCAGTTAGCAAAATCATAGATTTTGAGCTTCACTTATGTTATAATCTATAGCGTTAATTAACATTATAATGCAAAAAAGGAGCAATTAAGATGAATATCTTACTTATAAATCATTACGCAGGGTCTGATTATCATGGAATGGAATTTAGACCTTATTATATGGGGCGAGAATGGGTTGATATGGGACATAAAGTAATCATACTTGGTGCTGATTTTTCACATTTACGAAAGAAAAACCCACAAATAAAAGAGGATTTCGAAGAAGAAATTATAGATGGAATTACATATGTATGGGTTAAAACTCCAGAATATCAGGGAAATGGAGTTGGAAGAATTAAAAATATATCAACATTCATGTTCAAATTGAGAATGAATTATAAGAAACTTGCCGATAAATATAGACCAGATGCAGTAATAGCATCTTCGACTTATCCTTTAGATATATATCCAGCTCATAGGATTGCAAAGAGGAGTAATGCTAAACTGTTTTTTGAGATACATGACTTATGGCCTTTAACGCCAATGGAAATAGGAGGGTATTCTAAGAATAATCCAGCTATAGTTATGCTTCAAAGAGCAGAGGATTTTGCTTTTAAAAATTGTGATAAAATTATTTCAATTTTACCTAATGCAGATAGGCATATGAAAGATAGGGGATTTAGTGCGGATAATTATGTTCATGTTCCAAATGGAATAATTGTTGGAGAGAAAAAAAATGCTCCTATGGAAAAAACTATTGAAAGATTACAAGAACTAAAAGATGAAGGTTATTTCTTAGTTGGATATACAGGAAATCACTCGCCAGCTAATGTATTAGATACGATGATTGATGCTGCAAAGAAAACTACAGATGAAAAAATAAAGTATGTATTAGTTGGAAATGGAAACGTGAAAAATGAATTAATACAATATGCTAAAACTAGTAATGTAACGAATGTTGAATTTCTAGATCCTGTACTTAAAGATAATATGGATAATGTACTAAGATTATTAGACATATGTTATATAGGACTAAAAAAGCAAAATTTATTTAATTATGGCGTAAGTCCAAATAAATTATTTGACTATATGATGGCAGCAAGACCAGTAATATATGCAGTTGAGGCTTCGAATGATCCAGTGAAGGATTCAAATTGTGGTATTACGGTACCAGCAGAAGATCCAGATGCTGTTGTGAAAGCAGTTATGGATATTAGAAACTTAAGCGAAGATGAAAAAAATAACTTGGGCCAAAATGGTAAGGATTATGTGTTGGAAAATCATACTTATCGCGGGCTTGCAGAGAAATTTTTAGATGCACTAAAATAACTTAAAAATTTATGAAGAAATTCAATAATATGAGCTGAATTGACTAAAAAGTTGTAAAATAGTTAATATAATATTATATGTTCTGAAATAAATGAATTAGGAGTAAATAGATGAATACATTCAATAAAGTAGTTAAAAGAATATTTGATTTGATATGTTCTACTTTAGGACTTATAGTTTTAAGTCCGATTTTGATAGTTATTGCCATTAGAATAAAAACAGATTCTGATGGACCTGTATTTTTTAAACAAATAAGAATTGGTGAAAAAAATGAAGAATTTGAGATTTTGAAGTTTAGGACTATGGTTGTGGATGCAGAAAAGTTAGGAAGACAAATTACTGTAGGAAATGATAGCAGAATTACTAAAATAGGTGCTTTTTTAAGAAAATATAAACTTGATGAACTTCCACAATTAATAAATGTATTTAAAGGGGACATGAGCCTAGTGGGGCCGAGACCAGAAGTTCCTAGATATGTAAAGATGTATAATGAGGAACAGAGAAGGGTTCTAGAAGTTAAACCAGGGATAACAGATTTAGCATCAATTAGATATAGAGATGAAAATGATTTACTTGGAGAAGCAGAAAATCCTGATGATTTTTACATAAACACAATTATGCCAGATAAACTTGCATTAAATCTAGAATATATAAATAAAAATAATATATTTTTAGATATTTATATAATACTTAAAACAATAGTGAAATGCCTTTAATCAAAGAAAATTGTTTCGATAGCTAATGAAGTTAAAATACTATTATTTAAAATTAGTCTCTTAACTTGTGATTTTAGCGTATGTATTTAAAATATTGTTCTAAATGCATTAGTAAAACTAACTTTAAAGGAAATTATGAACTATTGAATTTGATTAAAAGTATTTAATTTGAGAGAGGTAGATTAATATGAAAAAATTAAAATTTGCTATTATTGGTTGCGGAAGAATCTCATATAAGCATGTTGAAGCATTAGCTAAAAATGTAGAAGAAGCGGAACTTGTAGCGACTTGTGATGTGGTTTTAGAAAAAGCGGAAGCAAAGAAATCTGAATACATAGAAAAAACTGGAGCAGCTGAAGATTCTGTGCATGTATATACAGATTATAAAGAAATGTTAGAAAAAGAAGATATAGATGTGGTTACAATAGCGACAGAAAGTGGCTATCATGCTGAAATTGCTATTCATAGCATGAAAAAAGGAGCTAGTGCATTAGTAGAAAAGCCAATGGCTATGTCTATTGAAGATGCTAATGAAATGATTAAGGTGGCTAAAGAAAACGATGTTAAGCTTGGAGTTTGTCATCAAAATAGGTTTAATAAGCCTATACAGAAATTAAGAGAAGCTATAGAAGACAAAAAGTTTGGAAAATTAGTTAATGGTACAGCTAGAATACTTTGGAATAGGAATATGGGATATTATGAACAAGCACCTTGGAGAGGAACTTGGGCATTAGATGGTGGTACACTTATGAACCAGTGTATACATAATATAGATTTACTTCAATGGATGATGGGTGGAGAAATCGAAAGAGTTTATGCCGAATGTGATACTTATCTAAGAGATATTGAAGCTGAAGATTTTGGTGCTGTAATAATAAGATTCAAAAATGGTGCTATTGGAATAGTTGAGGGATCAGCTTGTGTTTATCCTAAAAATCTAGAAGAAACATTAAGTATATTTGGCGAAACAGGAGCAGTATCAATTGGTGGTCTTGCAGTTAATGAGCTTGAAACATGGAGATTTGAAGGCGAAGATGAAGAAGCGGTTAAGAAGTCTGTAAATGTTAAAATAGATAATGTATATGGAGAAGGACACACACCGTTATTTAAGGATGTAATAGATTCTATAAATGATAATAGAGATCCGCTAGTATCGGGAGAAGAAGGTAAGAAGGCAATGTCTATAATACTTGCAGCATATAAATCAAGAAAAACAGGAATGCCAGTAAAATTTCCATTAACAGATTTTAAAACATTAGATATGAAAGAGAATTAGCAAAGATTTTAGTTTAAATGTATTAAGTTGTTGAATACATTTAAACTATTATTTCATAAATATGTAAAAAGTATATATAAAATAGGAATACTTAAAAAATGTGTTGGGCAAAATTAATTAGAATTGTTTATTATGGCTTAATATATTTAAATTACCAATAATAAGATGAGAGGATGATATATTGTGAAAGTAAAAAAAGCTATTATACCAGCCGCAGGTCTTGGAACAAGATTTTTACCTGCAACTAAGGCGCAACCAAAGGAGATGCTTCCAGTAGTTGATAAACCAACAATTCAATACATAGTTGAAGAAGCAATCGCTTCTGGAATTGAAGAAATCTTAATCATTACAGGTAGAAACAAAAAATCTATAGAAGATCATTTTGATAAATCAGTAGAATTAGAATTAGAATTAGAGAAGTCTGGAAAATCAGAATTACTTGAATTAGTAAGAGATATATCTGATATGGTTGATATACATTATATAAGACAAAAAGAACCAAGAGGATTAGGTCATGCAATTCATTGTGCAAAAACTTTTGTTGGAAATGAACCATTTGCTGTTTTACTAGGTGATGATATTGTTGATAGCGAAAAACCATGCTTAAAACAATTAATAGACTGTTATAGCGAATATAAAACTACTATCCTAGGAGTTCAAACAGTAGCTAAAGAAAATGTTTCCAAGTACGGTATAGTAGATGGAATACATGTTGAAGATAGAGTTTATAAGGTAAAAGATTTAGTTGAAAAGCCTAATACCGAAGAAGCACCAAGTAATGTTGCTATACTTGGAAGATATATTATAACACCAGAAATATTTAATATATTAGAAAATACTAAGCCAGGAAAAGGTGGAGAGATTCAATTAACAGACGCGCTAAAAACTTTAATTGGAACTGAGGCCATGTATGCATATAACTTTGAAGGTAAAAGATATGACGTTGGAGATAAACTTGGGTTCTTGCAAGCAACAATAGAATTTGCCTTAAAGAAAGATGAATTAAGAGATGAATTTATAGATTATTTAAGTTCTAAGCCATGGGAAAATAATTATTAGAAAATAAATTAAGAGTAATTAAATTAATAAATCCTAAAGTATATTTTAGGATTTATTAATTTATAAAATATACATAACGATAGTAGTTTTGATATGTATATGAAAATCTAATATCAGAAATTAAACTTTTAGAAACTAATAACGATTGGTATACTTTTGAATTAAGAATCTTATACCAAATATAATTAGTGAAATAAGTAATACAATATTTAATACCGAATTACCAAATTGTATAAATAGTGTACATATCAATAAAAATATAAATACACCTAAAAGCCATTGTATAAATCTCATTATTTTGTCTCCTTGTAAAATTAATTTTGTAATATTAGTTTATCCTAAATTGAAAGATGCAATTCATGAAAATTTTCCTAGTAATTGAAGAGAGATGAAGAATATAGTAAAAA
Organism: Clostridium beijerinckii; assembly: GCF_018223745.1. NCBI lineage: Bacteria > Bacillati > Bacillota > Clostridia > Eubacteriales > Clostridiaceae > Clostridium > Clostridium beijerinckii. Next base: position 5,146,204 of record NZ_CP073653.1, on the reverse strand, counting down.
TCGTTATAAAAAACTAATTATAATTAACCTTATTATGATTTTTTATGGCGTGTACATGCTGGCATATGCAATTTAAAGATATAGTAAAATTTACAAACAGCTTGAAGTAATTGTATTCAATTATTTTATTACTTGTAGTATAATTGTATTAAGTATAAAATAATGGTAAATTTAAGTTGTTATATAATCATGGAGTTCGTATGATTAGAGGATGGTGGGACAAATGCAGGATTATGAGAAGCTGTATAAATCGCTAAAGATAGAATATGAAACATATCAGAAGTTTTCAGAACAACATATACAAGAACTAAATGAGAAAAACGTAAGACTAGAAAAGAGCATAGATTCTTTATCTAATATAATAGAAGTAAGTAAATATATAAATACATTTTTTAGCAGTGATAATTTAATATCTCTAATTAATGACATGATTCTTGGAATACTAGGAGTTACATATTCAACCATATTTATGATAGAAAATGGTGAGTTAATAGTTAAGGCAAGCAATATTGAGAATATGAATATAAATCTAACTTCTAAGGAGTTTGTTCATATAAACAATGGAGAGGAATTCTTAGTTAATTCCAGAAAGCCTTTGAAGCAGACTGGAGAACATAAAATAGACATACATTCAATTATGGGATCGCCAATAAAGCTGAGAGAAAAATTTATTGGATATATAGTAGTAGAACATAATCTCTATAAATTTATGAACATAGAGCTTAAACTTTTCCTTAGATCAATTGCAAACCAGATTGCGATTGCAATAGAAAATTCTTTGCTATATAAAGAATTAGAAAAAATAAATCAAAGAGACCCTCTACTTGGAATATATAATAGGAAATACTTTTTTGAATTCTTAGAAAAGAATGATAATAGAAAATTAAACGATAAATTTGCCATAGTAATGATAGATATAGATGATTTTAAGAAGGTAAATGATACATATGGTCATCAATTTGGTGATAAGATTTTGATTAACACAGCTAATATTGTTAAGTGTGGAATAGATAAAAATGATATCTTCGCCAGATATGGAGGGGAAGAATTTATTCTATATATTTCAGATTTTACTAGTGAGGATAATGTGTATACCAAAATTGAAGCTATACGACGTACAATTGAAGGTAGTAAAATAAATTGTAACGGTAGAGATGAGTCTATAACAGCAAGTTTTGGAATTTCATTTTTCCCTTTAAATGGTACAGACTTAAATGAACTTATAAGTAAGGCTGATGATTTATTATATAAAGCTAAAAAAAGTGGTAAGAATAGAGTTCTGAGTGGAAATATATTTAAAATCTAATAATAATATTATAAAGCAAACTTATTTATATTAATAAGAATGCTTTTTTATTATTTAGGCTAATAATATTTTATAGTGGATAAGTAAAAAAATTATTATTAAATTAAAAAGTAGTTATTGGCTAAATTTATATTATCTTTAAAGCATCCGGTAAAATATTTTGTAACTTGTGGTATTTATTAATAAATATATAAGGAGGGTATATTATGGATAGTAAAAAGTTACTATCTTTGATAAAAAGAGAAGAAGGAACAAAGTTAGATTTTAAATTGAAACTAGAGCTTTTCTGTGAGACAGGTAAGAAAGAATTAACTAAAGATATATGTGCCATAGCTAATTCGAGTGGGGGAAGAGGATATATAATTGTTGGAGTTGAAGATAAAACCAAGAATATTATAGGCATACAAGAAAATGACATGTTTAAAGAAGAGCAGATACAGCAAATAATAACGACAAGATGTGAGCCTCCAATACCAATAGAAGTTGATTTTGTAGAGATTAAAAATAAGAAAATAGGCGTAATATCAATTTATGATGGGGGACAAAAGCCATATCAAGTTAGGGATAATGGAGCTTTTTATATAAGGAGAGGTTCTACTACAGATGTAATGAGAAAGCAAGAATTAATTGTATTATTTGAGGAAAATCTAAGCTTAACTATTGAAACATGCCCTCTTATAAAAAGTAGCATTGATATTCTAAATATGGAATTGGTTAATAAATATTTCAGCAAAAAGGGTATAGAAATTAATGAAGAAAATAAGAGATTTTTACTGTTAAGTGCAGGAATAGCCTTTGAACATAAAGAAGGCGCACCTCTTAAATGCACATATGGAGGATTGCTTGTATTTTCTGATAAGAATTATATATATATTCCTAACAATATGATAAAAATCATTAATAAGTTAGAAAAAACCAATGGAGAATTGCACATAATTCAAGGAAATCTTTTATCTATGATAGATAGTGCAGAAGAAAAAATAAAAGATATATTACCAAAGAATTATCCAATGCAAGCAATAATTGAAGCAATAAAGAATGCAGTTCTATATAGAGAATACTTTGATTTGAATAAAATAATCGAAATAATTATAGATAGGAATAAAATTATTATTTCAAGCCCTGGTGAGTTCATAGATGAAAATGTAAAAGGGCAAAGAACCAATTATAATAAAAGAAATATTTGGTTATATGAAAAACTAATTTCTTTAGATGAGAAAAGAAGATTTTTAAATAGCGGAAGAGGATTTACAATTATTAAAAATTCTTTTAAAGGGAAAGGCAGAGTTAAATTTATTAATTCACGAGCAGAACATAGTTTCAAGGTGATATTGCCGAGCATTGAAATTAAATGACATGGAGTTTAAATCTAAATAAGTGTATATAAAATATGAATTATTGCCAAAATTTAAGGTTGAGGATATACTATAATAAGTAATTCTAATATGAAATTTAGAATAATATTACTTTATTAACCTGAAATGCAGCATAAGTTAAAAACTTATGTAACAAAAAGTTGTGATGAAAAGTTTAATAAATTTATGAAGCTAAAATATATTTTTTGAGAAATACGTATAGTTTTTATAATCTGGACTTGTAATCTGCAATTAGTTTATATTAACTCAAATAAGAAAATTTTAGGAGGTACTATAATGGCAAATGTATTAGATGAGCTATTAGAGAGAGGATACATAAAACAATTTACACATGAAGAAGAAACAAGAAAATTATTGGAGAATGAAAAAATAACTTTCTATATAGGCTTTGATCCTACAGCAGATAGCTTACATGTAGGACATTTTATAGCAATGATGTTTATGGCTCATATGCAAAGAGCAGGACATAGACCGATAGCTTTAATTGGTGGTGGAACTGCCATGGTTGGAGATCCAAGTGGTAAAACTGATATGAGAAAAATGCTTACTAAAGAAGATATTCAGCATAATGTAGATTCTATTAAGAAACAAATGGAGAGATTTATAGATTTTTCTGATGGTAAGGCAATATTAGCAAACAATGCTGATTGGCTTTTAAATCTTAATTATGTTGATTTCTTAAGAGAAGTAGGAGTGCACTTTTCTGTAAACAGAATGTTAACAGCAGAATGCTTTAAACAAAGATTAGAAAAAGGATTATCATTCTTAGAATTTAACTATATGTTAATGCAAGGATATGATTTTTATGAATTAAATCAAAAATATAACTGTAAAATGCAGCTTGGCGGAGATGATCAATGGTCTAATATGATAGCTGGAGTTGAACTTGTAAGAAGAAAAGCTCAAGGGGAAGCTATGGCTATGACTTGTACTTTACTTACAAATAGTCAAGGACAAAAAATGGGTAAGACTGTTGGAGGAGCATTATGGTTAGATCCTGCAAAAACTTCACCATATGATTTTTATCAATATTGGAGAAATGTAGATGATGCAGATGTTGAAAAATGCTTGGCATTATTGACATTCTTACCAATGGATGAAGTGAGGAGATTAGGTGCGCTTGAAGGAGCTGAGATAAATGGAGCTAAGAAAGTTCTTGCGTATGAGATAACTAAACTTGTTCATGGAGAAGAAGAAGCTAAGAAGGCAGAAGAAGCAGCAACAGCATTATTTGCTGGTGGAGCTGATATGTCAAATGTTCCAACTGTTACTATAGCTAAAGAAGAAATTGGTTTACCTATATTAGAGGTAATGGCAAGTACTAAAATTATTCCATCTAAAAAAGAAGGTAGAAGATTAATTGAGCAAGGTGGCTTGTCTATTAATGGAGTCAAAGTTGAGGACGTTAATAGAATCTTAACTGAAGAAGACTTCCAAGATGGTGCTGTATTAATTAAAAGAGGAAAGAAAAACTATAATAAGATAGAAATTAAATAATTTTATTATACAAAATATGTTGTTAATTGAAGGTGTAAAAACTTTTAGTTAACAACTTTTTGTTTTTTTGAATACTAATAAAAGCTTTCAAATATTGTTGCCAAATAAGTATAAATCATATATATGGCAGTCTCATCTATAATACATACAAACATATTAATAATATTTTATTATGATGTATCGGCAAGTCAGATTAGTATTTATATTTTTTACGGGTATCATATGTTTGTACATAATAAATTATTATCTTGTAAATAATAAAAAATGAAAATTACTTGAATATAAGTAATCCTAATATTTAAACAAAGGAGAGATACAATTATGAAAAACAAACTAGATAACAGAAAAGATAATGTAGATAGAATTCAATATAACATTGATAGAACCATCTTGAATTGCGAACTTGCAGATGAAATGATAGAAAAAACTGATGATCCTAAAATGCAAGAAACATTAAAAGAGAAGAATGATAGAAGAGAAGAAGCGCTTCGAGGCATGAGAGAAGAAATTAGAGATGAGGCATTGGATAAAGAAAGAGGATATAAGTAGAAGGAATACGTATAAATTTAATAGCATTTAACAAAAAAATGAAGTATAAAGTATATTATTAATATATAGTATATCCTATTAAAATATATTAAGTTACTAAGTGTAAAATAAAAATCACTTGTGAATTATTTATAAGTCACAAGTGATTTCTATTTAAAAGCTTAATGAATATCCTAATTATATGAAAAAAGTATTTGTTAATTTACATAGTTTCAGGTTATAATAGTAAGGTGATGAAAAGGTTTAAATTATATAGTAATTATTTCTTGTAACAATCCGATATACAGTATATAATATTATCGCCAACATATTTGTATTTTCTACAAAATTTTCATTAATGGCAGTAGCAATTAATATTTTTGAATTACTATAAAATTTAATTTTACAGGTCATATTGGAATATTGAAAATAAAATCTTAAGGGAGGAAAAAGTGTGAGCTATAAATTATTAATAATAAACCCAGGTTCTACGTCAACAAAAATATCTGTATTTGAGGATGAAAAGGAAGTATTTGGAGAAACTATAAGACATTCTTCAGAAGAAATAGGAGAATTTAAACATATCTCTGATCAACAAAACTTTAGAACAGAAGTTATATTGAAGATATTGAAAGATAATAAAATAGATATAAAGGAATTAGATGCAGTAGTAGGTAGGGGGGGGCTTTTAAAACCAATCCTAAGTGGCACATATAATGTAAATGATAACATGTTGAAGGATTTAAAGGAAAGTATTAAAGGAGAGCATGCATCTAATCTAGGTGCTATAATAGCAAATGAAATTTCTAAATCTATTGGCAAATCTGCATTCATAGTAGATCCAGTAGTAGTAGATGAAATGGAAGAAATAGCCAGATTGTCAGGTGTTCCAGAGCTTCCTAGGAAGAGTATTTTTCATGCGCTAAATCAAAAGGCAGTAGCTAAAAGATACGCTAGAGAAAACTCTAAAAATTATGAAGATATAAATGTTATTGTAGCACACATGGGTGGCGGTGTTTCTGTAGGTGCACATAAAAAAGGAAAAATAGTGGATGTTAATAATGCACTTGATGGTGAAGGAGCTTTCTCCCCAGAAAGAAGTGGTGGAGTTCCATCAGGCGATTTGGCTAGAATGTGTTTTAGCGGAAAGTATACATTGGAAGAAATCTTAAAGAAAATAACAGGAAAAGGTGGATTTGTAGCTTATCTTGACACAAACGATGCTAGGGTTGTAGAAAGTGCTGCACTAGATGGAGATCCAAAGGCTAAGATGGTACATGATGCTATGGGATATCAAGTTTCAAAGGAGATAGGTGCGGCAGCAACAGTACTTAACGGTAATGTTGACGCTATAATTTTAACTGGGGGAATGGCATATGGAAAGCCTATGGTTAATCTAATAAGAGAACGAGTAGGCTTTATAGCACCTATGGTGATCTATCCAGGTGAAGATGAAATGCTTGCTTTAGCACAAGGCGTAATTAGAGTACTTAACGGAGAAGAAGAAGTTAAAGAATACAAATAAATTATTAAGTGAATTTAATAAGATAATGATAGAGGTGAGGGTTCTTTAAAACGGAAGCTTCACCTTATTTTTTATAACCTTAAAATTTGCAAGTATAAATGCTATAATGTTATATCGAATAGGTGTGTACTCGGATAATATTATAATAGATTAATCATGCTGAATATCTAAATTGTAATTAATAACATTTAATTTTTTAGTTAACTTATGCTATGTTCATACGATAAGTATAATAGAGTGATCGGGAAAGTACGAATGAAATTAGTAGGGGAGAAGATAATATGCCAGGAATTTGGAATATAAATAATGGATATAATATAAATACAAAAAAAATTTCTAGCAAGTTAACTTTTGAAGTAGGGGAACGCTTTACAGGAAGAGTAGTTGCAAAGGGAGATGGAAAAGATATTACAGTCAAGTTATCAGATGGATGGCAATTTATTGCTGAGCTTGAGGGAAATATCAATTTGGATGATCTTAAGTTAGTTAAGTTCCAAGTAAACGGATTTGAAAATGGGAAGTTAAAATTAAAACTAGTAGAAGATTCTGTAGATGAAAAATCAACTGGTGATGAAAGCTTTCAGGAAATAATCGATAAAGAAGGCCTTTCAAAGGAAGATATTGATATTTTAAAACAGATGGTTAAGCGTAATCTTCCTCTAACTAGAGATAATATTAATTTAATTAAAGGATTAATTCAATTTAATGGAAAGATAAGTTCAAATCCAAAGGAAATAGATGCATTTATTCAAACATATCTTCAAAGTAAAAATATATCTGGAAATAGTGAGGAAGGTCAAGCTGCTAAAGAGATGCTTACCAAGTTCCTGAATGAATTTAAGAATATGTCACAAGACGATATACTTACATTTATAGAAAATAATTTGGATTTTTCGGAAGAAAGTATAGATAGTTTTAACAAGTTGTTTAAAGGAAATTCATCAATAGAGCAAATATTAAAAAAGATGAATGAGTCATTAAATTTTATAGAATCACCAAATAATAACCTTGAGACTGTAGTTAAAAATAAAACAATAGATAGAGAAATTGACTTGATGAAGAATACTACAGATACAACTAAAGCAATAGCATCGAAGTTGTATAATGAGAATGATCCTTCAAATAGGAAAATAAATGTTCTGGATGTATTAAAAACATTAGCAGGAAGTGAAGATAGTGAATTAAATATAGCTCAAAAGTTTGCTGATAATGAGAAAAATAACTTAAATACTCAAAAAGTAAATCTTTCACCTTCGTTAGTTGAAAAATTAAATAATAAAGAAATAGTTGAGCTAATAAAGGAAACAATGGGTAATAGTATCACAACTGATAGTGAACCCAAGACACAAGCACAAAGTCTTATAGAATCATCAAATAAAAATAAATTAGAAATATTATTAAGTAATATTGAAGGCAGGGAAGTTAAACTTACTGATAGTGAATATAAAGAATTCAATAAATTATTGAATAATAGAATTGAAGGAAAAGATCACTATGAAGAAACAGTATCTAATGATAAAGGTGGAAATATACAGCCTAAGGAATTGTCAACATCATTTAAGGAAAACTTTGCTGATCTAAAAAATGAGGATTTACTATTAAGAAGTAATTTAGATAGCAAAGAAGCTATAAAAGCTGATATGAAATTCAAGATAGATGGAGTAAGGGATATAGTTAAGAACTTAATAGCACATGTGGATTTAAAGGATGCAGGATATGAAAAAATAATGGATTTAATAAAAAATAATATAAATGATATTAAGGTATTCAATTCCGTAAGCAATGAGTATTATTATTTAAATATTCCTATAAATGCAAATAGCCAAGAATATCCATGTAAACTAATAATAAAGGATAATAGAAAAGATGGTAAAAAAATAGATAAGACTAATGCTAAAATGGTTGTTAGTGTTAAAACAGCTAATTTAGGAGAGGTCGATGGATATTTGACATTAAGAGATAACAGAATTGATGTAAATTTAAAATGTGAAAGTCATTTTGCATCTATTTTAAACAATAATAAATCTAAATTAGCAGATGGGTTATCAACACTTGGGTTGTTTGTTAATATAAGTGTATCCATGAAAGAAAAGCCTGTGGACTTAGTAAGTTGTAGAAATTTCTTTAACGATTTAACTATTTCTGCTATCGATATTAAGGTATAATAATTAGTGTATTCATTTAAAATACGCAGTTAATGTGCAATAAAGGAGTCTTAATTATAATGCTTTTAGATCGTAAGGAATTTTAGCTTTAATTGTACATTTTGGCACTATTGAAAATATTGGTTAGGAGTGTACAGGAGTATGAATCAGAGGAAGAAAGCCGCAGCATTAAAGTATGAATTTAATAGCGATGCACCAGTAGTTACAGCAGCTGGGATGGGGCATATTGCAGATAAAATAATAGAAAAAGCAACGCAAAACGAAGTACCAATAGTATACAATAAAGAGCTAACTGATTTATTGTGTAATGTAGATGTTGGAGATGAAATTCCTACGGAATTATATGAAGCAGTAGCTCATGTAATTGCTTTTCTTACTGATTTGGATAAGAAGAGATTATAGACAGAAGAAACACGGAAGGTGAGAAAATGGCACTTTATACTATTTCAGATTTACACTTAGGTTTTAATGTTGAAAAGCCAATGGACATTTTTGGAGATAAGTGGAAAGCGCATTCTGATAAAATAAAAGAAAATTGGCTTAAAAAAATAACTGAAAAAGATATGGTGCTTATAGCTGGAGATATATCTTGGTCTTTAAAAGAGAATGATAGTAAATATGATTTGGACTGGATAAATGAATTACCAGGTAAAAAGATTATAAGCAAAGGAAACCATGATTATTGGTGGGGGAGCATATCGAAATTAAATAAGATGTATGAAAATACTAAGTTTCTCCAAAATAATTTTTATACTTATGAAGATTATGCTATATGTGGGACTAGAGGATGGATGTGCCCAGGAGGGGATAAATATACTAGCAAAGATGAAAAAATATATACCAGAGAACAAATAAGGTTGAAACTTTCGTTAGATGCTGCGAAAAATAGTGGATTTGAAAAGATAATTGTTATGCTTCATTACCCTCCTACAAATGATAAATTTGAGGAATCTGAATTTACACGAATGATTAAAGAATACAGTGTAGAAAAAGTTATATATGGACATTTGCATGGTCCAGTACTACTTGGAAAAGTATTGAATGGATATTTAGATGGAGTAGAATATATATTAACATCAGCAGATTATTTGAATTTTGATCCTAAAAAGATATTATGATGCAGATAAATATAGAATGAAATTTAATTCAACAAATATAAATAGAAAATTTGTTGGAGTTTAAAATTAATCTGAATAATAAGCAAGTAGGTAATTGTATTTATATATTATTATAAATACAACTGGAATAAGTAGGTTATATTTCTTTACATAATTATAATAAGATTTGGAGTGACGTTTTATGATTTATTCCTTAGAAAATGAAAAAATTAAAATTACTGTTAGTGAACATGGAGGCGAACTACACTCTATAACAGGTAAGAAGGAAGGTACTGAATATCTTTGGAATGGGAATCCGGAATATTGGAAATACCACGCACCACATTTATTTCCTATAATAGGCAAGCTAAAGGATTCTAAGTATAGAGTTGATGGAAAGGAATATGAATTACCATCTCATGGATTAGCAAGAATTTCTCAATTTACCTTGCTAAGTCAAAGCAATGAATCTATTACTTTTGAGTTAAAGTTCTCGGATAAAAGTCTTGAAGTATATCCATATAAGTTTTCTTTGCAGGTTACTTATGATATTAAAGAAAATAGTGTAAAGGTAAGTTATAAAGTTATCAACTTGGATGATAAAAAAATCTATTTTTCAATTGGAGCTCATCCAGCATTTATGTGTCCAATTGAAAAAACAGAGATATTAGAGGATTATTATCTTAAGTTTAATGAGAGAGAGGATAGCTCAATTATGTGTTTTGATAGGAATACATATTTTACTCATGAGAAAAAAGATTATTTAACTAATAGTGATATTATTGAACTTAAAAAAGATATATTTAAAGATGACGCATTAGTATTTGATGATTTAAAATCAAATAAAATTACAATAAAATCAAAGAATCATAATAAGTCTTTAAGTGTGGAGTTTGATGGATTTCCTTACATGGGAATATGGGCTCCAGCTGATGGCGCTCCATTTGTATGTATAGAACCTTGGTTTGGTCATGCTGACTATGGCGATTTTAATGGAGACTTTAAGGATAAAGAAGGAATAATGTTCCTAGAAGAAGGAAAAGAATTTAGCTGTAGCTATATAATTTCTATTGAAGAGTAAAAATTATAGCATAATTGAAATAATAAAAGCTATCTAATTGAAAATATTAGATAGCTTTCTATTGTTTATTAATAAATAGATTTTAAAATCTATGATAAATGTTCTATTGAATTACTCATCTTTTTAATAGCATCTTCTTGGCTATTAAGATCTGTAATAATTTCTTTTGATAAAGATTCATGTTCTTTGAAAAGAACGCTTACGTTATCAATTGAATTAATAACAGTATCTTTTGCCTCAGAAGCAGTAGTCAAATTTTCTATGCAAGTGCTAATTTCTTCAGTGGCATCTTCTATAGAAGTTTTAATATCGGAAAAACTAGTTTTAGCTTCTTGTAGTGAGTTATGTTGAGTTGTTAATGCTGAATTACCAGAATTCATTGCATTAGAAGCTTTTAATATGTCTATTTTAATTTCTTCAAGTATACTAGTTATACTTTGAACAGCAAGTTTTGAGTTTTCTGCAAGTTTTCTAACTTCACCTGCGACAACAGAAAAGCCTTTACCAGCTTCACCAGCTCTTGCAGCCTCTATAGCTGCGTTTAATGATAGAAGATTCGTTTGGCTTGCGATTTGGCTTATAGAATCAGTTATACTGTTTACAGATTCAAGTTTTGATACTAAAGCATTTACTGTTGAAGTTGATATTGTGAAAGCGTCTTCAAGCTCATTTAGAGATGTATCTAAATTTCCTATTGTATTTAATCCTGTATCAGCCAATTTATCAGTATCCAACACTTTAATGTGAACATTAGTAATGTTAATTGCTAAGTCTTCCATATTAGCACGAAAACCTGATAAGATATTCTTAACATTACTTATTTCTCTGCTTTGAGCTTCAGCAGAAGATACTAATTCTGATGCAGTAGACGAAGCGTTTTTTATAGAACTATCAATTAAAACAGCTTTTTCTCTTAAATCATTGATGTTAGTTAAATTTTTCTGACTAGCGTTAGTATTGTTTTCCCCACTGTTAGAAACATTTGATACAATAGTTTCTGTCATAGTAGTATTTTTATTATTGTTTTTGTTAAAAAATCCCATGTTATATTCCCCCTTGAAATGATAAATAAAAATATATTTTTATGTGTTGGCAGTTTTAATTAAATCTTTTCCAACGCGAGCCATCTCTTTAATTTTATAAGAAGAATTTGTATTAACAATAGTTTTAGAGTACCATTGTAATGCATCTTGATTATTTCCTAATCTTCGGTTTAATTCTCCCAAAAGATACATTAAAGAATCTCTTTGTAAGCCATATATAGGAAGAATCTCAGTCATATAAGCAGTGTTAAATCCTTCGAGAGCTTGCTTTAAAAACAAAGTTTCTTGAATATTATTATCCAATAATCTATTCAACCAAGCAATTTTTAGAGAAATCATACCTTTTGTACTATTTGGCAAATCAATAAGCATAGCATTTAATAAAGCCAATTTATAGCGCTCAATTGCTAATTTTTCATCTAAAATATGTGGATATTCTCTTGGTTTCCATTTTGGTGTTACGTTACTTAAAACAAGTTCTTTTTTATGTGATTTTAGTTTTTCAAAATCTGATCTCATTGCAGCGTAGCCGCATGAATTACATATTAATACATCATAAAAATACGGATTTACTACAGAGTATCTTATAAAGAAATCTGAATCCTTAGAAATAACTCGTGGTGACTTAGATTTAACTGTTTTAGCTTTAAAATGTGAATTACAAACAGGACAGACTATCTGTTTGTCAAAAAGATGATTTAATATACTCGTATCACTCATTTTCAGTCACCCCATTAAAAATGCAATCTAGAATAAAATTCTATATTATACATTGATTATAACATATTAAAAGCATTCATAAATAGTCTATGAATATTTTTTAAATAGTTTATTTATTATTAATTACACTTAATTTAAAGTTTTTGATATAATAGATAAGGATGAAATTGAGAAATGATAGTAATGTATTAAAGGGTGATATAATGGCAATGAATGATTGGAAGGTTTTCTTAATGCCTTATGAGCAAGCAGTAGATGAACTGAAAGTTAAGTTAAAATCAATTAGAAAAGAATATAGAAAAAAAAATGAATATTCACCTATAGAGTTTGTAACAGGAAGAGTAAAAGAAGTATCAAGTATGTTAGAAAAAGCTAACAAATTTGAAATACCAATAGATAGGATTAGATATGAACTTGAGGATATTGCAGGAATAAGAATAATGTGTCAGTTTGTTGATGATATAGACACAGTAGTGCAGATATTAAGAGAACGTAAAGATATGCAGATTCTTTATGAGAAGGATTATGTAAGGAATGTTAAAGAGAGTGGTTATAGAAGTTATCATATGATAATAAAATATCCTGTAAATATGGCAGAAGGACTAGTTGAAATTTTGGCTGAATTTCAAATAAGAACATTAGCAATGAATTTCTGGGCAACTATTGAACATTCTCTTAATTACAAATATAAGCAACATATACCAGAACAATTAAAGGAAAAACTTAAAAGATCTGCAGATGCAGCATTTAGATTAGATGAAGAAATGTTAGAAATCAAAGATGAAATTAAGGATGCACAAAAATTATTTGAGGTTAAATCACATTTAATTTCAAATATAATGAATTTACTATTAACTTTAATTTCACTAGGTAAGGAAACAGAGGCAGCCAGATTCCAAAAAACTTTAAATAAGTTAATAGAAGATGGGGAAGTTTGGGAGCTAAATAGTTTATTGTTTTCTGTTAAAAGAGAAATTGAAAAATATACAGATTAAGAGTTTTTGTATATTTAGTTCATAAGGAAAATTATGTTTTGTTGTTCAAATAGTTTAAAATATAGCTGTAGATTTTCAATATTTAAAAGAAATATCTGCAGCTATGTTTTTTATTTTGAAGGGGATATTGTATTTATTAATCAAGCATAGTGAATATGTCAGTAATATCAAGTATAATGTTTTATATAGAAATAATATAGTACGAAATTAATATATATGATAAGGAGATAAAAATGGATAGAGATCAACTATTATTGAGATTGAGAAACAATCCTGAATATATTCAGGAAATAGACAAAGTTGATGAGGAATTAGAGTTATTTATTGTTAAGAATAATGGTAACAATATTAAATATATTAAGAACCCGAGTAAGGAAGTGCAAAAACAAGCTATTGCAAATACCCCGCTGTCAGCAAAATATATTAAAGACATTAATGAAGAAGTTGCTATAATGTGTGTTAAAAGCTTGTGGAACTCTTTAGAGTTAATAAATAATCCTACTAAAAAGGTGATAGAGGAAGCTATTAAGACTAAAGGATGGGCTATACAATTTATAGAGAATCCTAGCGAGGAACTTCAATTATTAGCTGTTAGTAGGGACTATGATGCAATTAAATATATAGAGAATCCTTCTGAAGAAATTCAGCTTAAGGCTATAGAAAACTACTATGTAGCAATTAGATTTATAAAGAATCCAAGCCTTAAGGCGAAAATAAAGGCAATAGAGCTAAATGGAGAAGCTATAAATTATATTTCCAACTATGATTTAGATGAAATAAAGAAATTTATATATGAAAATATAAATGTAGTTAAGTATATTTATGAAAGCATAGATGTAGAACTTGTAATTGATGTGCTTCAAGAAAAAATCAAAGAAGAAGATATTAGTAAGAAGTATATTGAAGATTTCTTAGAGTTAGAGGTTTTGGAAATGGATAAAATTAATTTTGTAAGAGAATATGGAAGCAAGAATGCCAAAAAGTTGCTAGTAGATTATAAATTATCTATATAAGAATGGAGGCGAAAAGATTGAATTATTTAGAGTGTTTAAATACAGTAGATTTAGTAGTCGCATCAAATGATGTGCCTTTAATTATAGGAGAAAGTGGAGTTGGAAAGACTTCATTAGTTAAGCGTATAGCAAGAGAAAATGGATATTATCTTGTTACAATAGATGCAAACTTGCTAAAGGAAGGGGAAATAGGAGGACTACCTGTAGTTGAAAATAGGACGACTATATATGCGACACATAGTAAGCTAATTGAAATCAAAAAAGCATTAGATGAAGATATAAATAGAGATGTTATTTTATTTATAGATGAATTGAATAGATGCGATCATGCCGTAGCACAAGAACTTATGAATCTTATCTTAAATAGAGAGATTAATGGATATATTTTGGATGAGAGAGTTAAAGTAATAGCTGCAATGAATCCTTCTAATAAAAATGATGACTTTAATAATAGTCAATATGATGTTGTTGATATGGATCCAGCTCAAGAAGATAGATTTGTCTGGGTAAAGTTAGACTCGGATATTAAAGAATGGATTAAGTGGGGAATGAGTAATGATGGAAATATAGATGAACATATCATAGAATTTTTGTCTACATTTCCTGAATATCTTCATACTCCTGATTCAGAAGAAACAATAAAGGCTACTCCAAGAAGCTGGGAGAGAGTATCAAAAGCATATAAGGTATTTGTAAAAAATAAGGGAAAATACTCTTTAGATACTCTACTGAATGTTGTAAAAGGAAATGTTGGGATTAGCATTGCAAATGATTTTGGAAACTTTTTGATAAACCTAAAAACACCTTTAGTAAAGGTTGAAGATATATTCAGCAGTGATATTTTAAATTTTGATCTAAAGGAAAAAATAGAAAAGGAAAATCATTCTAGATTATACATATTGTCTAAAAATTCGTTAAGGTATTTGGAAAATATGCCGATAGAAAGGAATTTAAGGCTATTTTCAGAACTTTTAAATTTATATCCAAGAGATTTGAGACTTGGTATTATGAAGGAAATAAAAAGAGATTATAAGGAAAGTGGACTATATGAAAAGTTACTAGGTACTGAAGAGTTCTTAGAAGCATTTTTTAATATATTTGGTTGATGAGTTAAGATATAAAAGTTTTTAATTAAGCTTTGGAAGGAGGCTGAGTTTGTATATGGATTTTGAAGAAAAAAGACAGCAACTTTTAAAAGAAGCCTATCAATTGAGTGAAGATGATAAATTTAGTGATAATTATAAAAGAAATTTCTTTGAGCTAGTAGAGGATATTATATTATATTTGTTGCAAACTCAAGATGTTTTTTTTGGGCAATTCATGCTTAGAGTTCAACGGAAAATAAATACTACCTTAACAGCGCCAATATCAACTATTCCAAAGCGTGATAGATTCGAGATGTATTTTAATCCATTTTTATTTTTGGATTGTAATAGAAAAGAAATGGCAGCATTATTTAAACATGAAATATATCATATAATGAATTCTCATTTTGAAAGAGAAAGAAAATTGAAGGATAGATTTAGTAAAGAAGCGGTAAATGTTGCTTTAGATATTTCAATTAATCAGTATATAAAAGATTTACCACCCTTTAGCAAAAGGCTTTATGCAGTTAACATGGAATATAATTTATCACTTGAGGAAAATAGAAGTGTCGAGGAATATGCAGAAGAAATTCATAAATCAATTAAGTCTAGAATAAAGCAAGATAAAGTTGATAAAGATGATGATTCGAAATATGAAGTGGATATGTCAAAAGTCCATGATTTGTGGGAAAGTGCTCAAATAAGTGATGAAGATATTAGCAATTTGACTAAGAAAACGGCTCTAAGTGCTTATAATGAAAACACTCCAAAAGGATTAGAAAACATAATTTTAGCGTACAAAGAAAAGGCAGAAATACCTTGGCAACTTGTTCTTAAAAATATACTCCCAAGTGTGAAATCAGGATATAAGAGGACAATAACAAGAAGGGATAGAAGACAGCCGGAAAGATTAGATTTAAGAGGGAGGTTACCTAAGAGTCAAACTGAATTAATTGTAGCAATAGATATAAGTGCTAGCATGAAGGACAGTGATATGCATAAGATACTAGTGGAGATATTGTCTATAACTTCAAATATTAAGAATAAAATCACAATTATCGAATGTGATAGTGAGATTAGAAAAGTATATGACTTAAGAAATGAGAATGACATAAGAAAGAGAAGCAAAGATAATGGATCTACGAAATTTACACCTGTATTTAGGTATATAAATGAAAATAATTTAAGAAGTGCTGTATTAATATATTTTACAGATGGTGTTGGAGAAAGAGAGCTTGAAGTAAAGCCAATTAACAAAAAAACTATATGGGTTGTATCTGGAAATGAAGAATTATCATTAAAAAATCCTTATGGAGAGATTAAAAGAATAAATACTGAAAAGAAGGAAAGCTCAGGTGGGAATATCGGATTGAAAATGGTAAATGAAGCTATACACGACTGGGCTAGATAGGGAAATTATTAACCAATTTTAAATAGGCAAATATAAGGTAATATGTTAAAATAAATTACAGTATAGAGGAGTGATATTCTTGACCCAAGGAATGAAAATTACAGATTATACAAGGTTTTTATCTATACTTCTTGTAGTAAGTATAATACTTAATATATATGTAGTATTTAAATTAAATAATTATAAATATAAACTAGGTCAGGAATCCTATACTAAGATAGAGGATTTTAAGCAAAGAAATGAAAGCAATATGGATATATTGTCTAAAGGAATTGAAGAGAATAGTTTAAAAAATGAAGATTTAGTAAAGCTTTATAAGAATTATGATGAAATGTCTAATGACATAATAGAATTATGGCAACAGTATAGAGCATACACTCAAAATGCAATACCGTTTTTCTCTAAGGTAATTAAAACTGATAAGATAATGGAAAATAATATAAATGAAAAGATAAAGGAGTATATGCTGTCTACTGTAAGTAAAGAGATGAAAAATGAATCAAATAAAATAAGGCTAGAAAGTGAAGATTTACAATCTTTTAAATATATGTATGAGATTTCTTCAAAAACATACGAATACTTTAATGAATTTAATGAAGAAAATTTAAATGGAGCTACAGGTGAAGATAAGGAAAGTAAGGTTATAAAAAATCATTATTGGATAGATCTTTTGGAAGGTATATATAAAATAAGTGATGACTATGGGAATGTGCAGTGGAAAATAGAGTCGGTTGATAGTACAAATAAGTAAAGTGATTAACTGTAGAGTAAGAATTAAGCTTTTTGTAAGGGGAATGTTAGATGGTATAAGAACTCAGAACAACAAAAAAATGTAGAATAAATATTCTTCATTTATTCTACATTTTTTATTATGATTTTAGTGGCATCCTGAGCAAGAACCACCACATCCGCCTTCAGGCGCTATAACAGGCTTTAAACTTAAGCCATTACCTTCATTTTCATCAGAAGAAAGTATTATAAATCCACCAAATTGTTCTATTAGGGATTTTTCGTATATAAATGAAATATCATTCATTTTTTCAACCTCGTCGGCATCAGTAGCTTCTGAAAGAGATATGTTAAAAACTGGACCGCTACATGCATAACCAGCAAAATTTATTCTAATATTGAAATCAGTTATTTTATTTTCTTCTAAAAAAGCTTTAAATTCATTATAAGCTTCTTCACTTATATTAACATTTTTCATATATAAACACCTACTTTATGAAATATTAATGATATTAAATCATTAAAGTAAGTATAGCATATATATATTAAAATAAAAAGTTAATATTAATAGTTATATTATGTCTAAGAATGTGCTATTATATTATGGTTTATTGAATATATAATGTTAATAAATAAATTATACAATATTATACATAAATTGGAAAATGTGCTATAATAATATAGAACTATTAAAGATTTTGCATTAAATATTGTAAGAAGGGGAATTAACTATGAAACCATATAATAAAAGTTTTGTGTTCCAAGAGATAAAGCGATATAGTGACTTAATTAATCAAGGAACTTGTGGCGACTATAAAATAGTTAAAGATACCATAATAAAGCAAGAATTACAAGGTTATATGTATGAAAATGAAGAAGAATATGATATAGATATAATTCAATTATATAAAAATGGCAGTGATTTAATTAAACTAACACCAGAGACAGTTGAAAGTTCATATGGAGCAATTTCTTTTGCTCACGGAAAAGTTGGTGTAATTGGACTTGGCATTGGATATGTAGTTCAAGAAATTGCAAAAAAAAATAGTGTAGAAGAAGTAATTGTATATGAAATTAGTGAAGAAATAATAAAATTATATAATAATAATTTTCCTAAAAATAAAAAAATACGGATAATAAAAGGGGATGCCTTTAAAGCAAAAAAAAATAAATTTGATTTCTTCTATGTAGACATATATAAATGTGAGTTAAGTTCTAAAATAGTTAAGGATTATAAGATTCTAAATGAGCTTCACGAAATTGAAGAATATGCATTTAGAGGATTAGAACATTTTTTATTAAGTTGTAAATATGAGGATATAGTGTGGATTTATATACCTGAAAATTGGATTTCAATGAGTAAGAAAGCATATGAAGCTCTTGATGCTTCAGGATATTTAAATAGCTATAAGCCTTTAGATGAAGAGAATGTTAAAAAAGTATTGTTTGAGTTTAAAGAAATCTTAAATGCATAAATTTTCTTATATATTGTGATATTATTGGTTAGGCATTTAGAATTTATTAGATTTAATACATTAAAATAATACATTATGAACTATTTATTAAAGTATATAGCTTGGAGGAGAACTAATGATATTATCAGGAAAAGAAATATTAAAAAATATTGGTAGTAATATAATAATTGAACCTTTTGATGAGGAAAAAATAAATCCTAATAGTTATAATTTGTCTTTGCATAATGAATTATTAGTTTATGAAAATGATATTTTAGATATGAAAACTCCAAATCCAACAAAAGTTATAAAAATTCCGGAGGATGGATTATTATTAGAACCAGGTAAATTATACTTAGGTAGAACAAATGAATTTACGAGTACTAGTAAATATGTCCCTATGCTTGAAGGACGCTCTTCAACAGGTAGATTAGGGTTATTTATTCATGTTACAGCTGGATTCGGAGATATTGGATTTTCAGGCTACTGGACGTTAGAAATTTTTTGCGTTCAGCCAATAAAAGTTTATCCTAACGTAGAAATATGTCAAATATATTATCATGATATCCATGGAGAATATGATTTATATAGCAGTGGAAAATATCAGAATAATAAAGGAATACAGCCAAGTTTAATGTATAAAGATTTTGAAAGATAGTTGTATTTATGAGCAATACGTTCTAAAAATTTTAAGCATCAAAATCTGTATTAAGTCATCAGGCAATGCAAGGTAAGCACTCTTATAACGAATGAATTATATTGCTCAAAATCTATACATTGTTATTTTAAAACTAAGTTCGTAAATATGTTCAACTTACTAAGTCTTATTTATAATAATAAAATTGAGATTTATTAAGTTGAAACAACAAATACGATATGCAAATATTATCTGCAAATTCATGTAGTTCATCATATACTGATATTTCAATTTTATTTCCGAAATTGCATTCAGAAATATCACTTATATGTTGGTTAATATGAAAAAAGGTTCGGATGTTTTTTTAGATACTCTAGAAGAAAATATCCGAATCTTTTTTTATCTGAGGATAATTAAAATAAAAAATTTCACATATATCTATTCAAAAGATTCTGATGGGGATGTATCATATATAATATAGATAAAGCGCTTTTAACAAATCATTTTTAAATATAAATTAATATATAAAGGAGAATGAAGTAAATGAAATTAGTGATATTAGAGCCATTAGGTGTAAATAAGGATAAGTTATTGGGAATGGCAAAGAATAGTTTAGGAAATGAAGTAGACATAATATATTATGATACAAGAGTAGAAGATACCGAAACATTAATAGAAAGAAGCAAAGATGCTGATGCTGTAGTAATATCCAATCTTCCATATAAAAAAGAGGTAATAGAAAACTGTCCAAATTTGAAAATGATTTGTGTTGCGTTTACAGGAGTAGACCATGTTGCAATGGATTACTGTAAGGAAAGAGACATTTTAGTATGCAATTGTGCTGGATACTCAACTGCTGCAGTTGCAGACTTAGTATTTGGTATGGTTATTTCTCTATATAGAAATATTATACCATGTGATAAGGTGACTAGAGAAGGTGGAACGAAGAATGGGCTTGTGGGATTTGAACTCGCAGGAAAGAAGTTTGGAGTAGTAGGGGCAGGAGCTATAGGTATGAGAACTGCCGCAATTGCTAAAGCATTTGGATGTGATGTATACGCTTATAGCAGGACTAAAAAAGATGTTGAAGGAATCGAATTTGTAGATTTAGATACATTAATGGCTACTTGTGATATAGTATCGCTTCATGTTCCACTAAATGAAAGCACTAAAGGATTAATAAATAATGAAAAATTATCATTAATGAAAGAAAGTGCAATTTTAATAAATACAGCACGAGGTCCTGTTTTAGATAGTTCAGCACTTGCGGAAGCTTTAAATAATGGCAAAATTGCCGGTGCGGGAGTAGATGTATTTGAAATTGAGCCACCAATTCCTACAGATCATGTATTGTTTGGAGCAAATAATTTAATAGTTACTCCTCATGTTGCATTTGCAACAGCGGAAGCTTTCGAAAAGAGAGCAGTTATTGTTTTTGATAATATAAAAAAATGGTTAAAAGGTACTCCGCAAAATGTAATTAAATAAGTCAATTTATATATGTTAATTTAGAATTAGAAACCTGGGAAGAAAAGCCTTGATGCTTTTCTTAGATAGTATAAATAGAAATCCCTTTTGAGGGATTTTTATTTTTTTATAAAATTTTTATAATTGCTTTAAAAGATTTTTAAAATTAGATTTTATAATGAATTCATAACAAGCAAGGGAATAAATCTTTGAAAATATTGGGAGGCGTTATAAATGAATAAAATTAAAGTATTATATGATGTATTTAAAACTATGAAGGAAAAAGAAGTGTTTAAAGGAAGCGTAAAATTGGAAGCAACTAAAGGAGATGTAAAAGTATTATCATTTTCTAATGAATTTGAAACTGATACTAAAAGTGGGGAAACAAAAGCTAACATAAGTGTTGATTTAGATGCTGAAGGCAAAAAAGTAAAACATGATAGTAATTCTGAATTTAATATAAAGGAGTGCCCGCATCATGGATTTCATAGAGGAATGCATAATCATGGAATGAATATGCACGGTCACGGTGGAATAAAAGGAGGACTTTCAAAAGTTACGTTTATATTAAATTTATTAAATAATGTGCAAGTAGAAGAAAAAGATGAAAAGGCTATTATTTCTTTAGAATTGAAAGAGGTATTTAAAGAAATCAAGGACATTCATAAAGAATGCCATAAAGGAATGGATGAAGAAAAGATAATGGAGCATATAAGACAAATGAAGGAAAGTGATGATAGAGGTTTCCATAAGCATCATAAATTTATAAAAGAATTATTATGTTCTGAAAACAGCGATGCTATATTAAAAATATATGCAAATAAAGATAATGAAGTTGAGAAAGTAGAAATTTCTTCTAAAGGCGAAAATGCTGTAAATGGATCACTAGATTTAGTTTGGTAAATTAATTAAGTTAGGAGATAGTAGTAAATGCCCAAATATCTTATTTGTACTAACACTAGAAAGTATAATGAATTAGTTGAAGCTCTAAATAGTAGAGGAATTCAATTTGAGACAACGAATTGTGATAATAAATGCTTTAAATGTTGCACTAGAGTGATGATTAAAGAAGATGATAAATATATATATGCAACTGATGTGAAAAATCTATTAAGGAAAATGAGTATTTCTTAATGTAAAGAGGGGTTGAAATTCAGAAATCTCTAAATTATTGATGTAAAATTCAATTATTTAGAGATTTTCATTTATAAATAAATAAGTAAATAAGGAACTCTGTTCCAAATCAAAATTTAAGTATATCATAGAATAATTTTATTAGAATTATTAATAGTCGGTTTTAATTTAATTTATTAAAAGTTAATTTGAATGTTATAATCATTACAATGGTAGAAATTTATTTTAAGGTGGTGGAAAGCATTAGAAGGTTTAGAGGAAGAGTTTATTCTCATTTTCATAATAGAATTGATGAAGAACATCGGGAATTTTTTGAAAAACTCAAAGAGTTAAATAAAATGCGTTACGAGTTAGTTTATGAGCATCAAAAAATACATCATAATTCTCATCATAAACAATTTAATGAATTTAATAGGATACATAGATATTTAAGATGGATGCGTCCAACGGGAATTTTAATAAGCATGTTACTTGTTTTTTCCATATTTAAATTTGTAGATGTAAAGGCAATTACTATATTTTTTGCAATAATTTTTATTATTCATCAAAGCTCTCATATATATATAACTTTGAGAATGGAAAAAAGAATTATGAAACCTATAGAGAAGTTAAAAGATGGTGTTGAACAGATAGCCAGAGGTAACTATGATGTGAAAATTGATAACGACGTATATAATGAAATAGGAATTTTAATATATGATTTTAATAAGATGGCTGAAACCTTAAAAAAATCTGAAGAGATGAAACTTGAATATGAAGAAAATAGAAAAGCATTGATAGCTAATATTTCCCATGACTTAAAAACACCAATTACTTCAATTAATGGATATATTGAAGCCTTAGTGGATGGTGTTGTTACTTCACCAGATAAAGTGAACAATTATCTAAATATAATTCATAATAATACTACTTATATAAATAACCTTATTGATGATTTGTTTTTATTTTCAAAATTAGATATGCAAAAATTAGATTTTAATTTTGGGATAGTTAAATTTAAGGCATTTATGAGTGATCTTATGGAAGAGTTTGATTTTGTTCTTAAAGAAAAGGATATTGAATTTAAATTTGAAGATAGGTTGTCGGAAGAATTAGAAATTAACATAGATGGAAAAAGAATATATCAAGTTATTAGGAATGTTATAGGGAATGCTATAAAATATGGAAGGCAAAAAGATTCAATAATTAAAGTAGAATTAAGTAATAATAATGAATGGATTAAGATAGAAATTAAAGATAATGGTCCTGGGATTCCAGAAGATAAACTTTCAAATATATTTAATAGATTTTACCGTATAGATACAGAACGTACCAAAGACTTTATGAGTACGGGTTTAGGACTTGCAATTGCAAAGGAAATGGTAGAAGCTCATGGAGGAAAGATTTATGCATCAAGTATAATGGGGAAAGGAAGTACGTTTACTATAGAGATACCAATAAAGTGAAGTTTTTCAGATGGAGAGAACTATAGCTGAATTTATACCAACAAGGGGTACAATGCTAAGGAGTGTTTAGATGTTATTTCGTGATTAAATAGTGATACGGATCATATATATCTGACAGTGTGTCATTTAAGAGCATAAATAATAAAGAGGAGGAAGCATATGAAACAAATATTAATTATAGAAGATGATATAAATATCGCTGAACTAGAAAAAGAGTATCTTCAATTAAATGGTTATAAAGTGGAAATAATTCAGGATGGTATTCAAGGATTAAAAAAAGCTCTTATTGGTACATATGATCTTATAATAGTTGATTTAATGCTACCAGGTAAAGACGGGTATGAAATAGTAAGAGAAGTTAGAGAAAAATATGAAATACCTATAATAATAGTATCAGCAAGAAGTGAGGATATTGATAAAATAAAGGGGTTAGGATTTGGTGCAGATGATTATTTAACAAAACCTTTTAGTCCTGCAGAATTAGTAGCCAGAATAAAGTCTCATATGCTTAGATATGAGCGATTATCAGGAAATAGACCCCAACTCAATATTATTAGCCATAAAGCATTGGAGATAAGAACAGATTCACATAAAGTTTTTGTAAATGGAAAAGAGGTTATTCTTACTACAAAAGAGTATGAGCTTATGGTATTTTTAGCTTCTAATCCAAATATAGTTTTCACTAAAGATCAATTATTCGATAGAATATGGGGAGATGATTATTACGGAGATACAGCAACTGTGGCAGTCCATATACAAAAGTTAAGAAAGAAGATAGAAAAAGATCCAGGAAATCCAGAGTATATTGAAACCCTTTGGGGAACAGGATATAGATTTAATTCATAAGTTTCAATATTGATTTATTTGGATTTGCCTGGAGTTAAACCACATAATTTGGAGTTAGAGCTAACGAGGAGAGTTTTTGATAATTATAATTAAGATATAATTATAATTTAAATTTAGAATTATATAAGAGTGGTAATACATATATTACAATATGTAGAAATAATTTGATGAATAATTATGTTAAAAGGGATTGGGCTATTGTATGATTATAAAACTGGAAAATAATAAATTGAGTAGAAAAGATAGAGTATATGGAAGGCTAAAGCAACTTACAGCAGAAGCAGCTTTTGAGACTGATTTAATAGAGAAAGTAGGATTTGAAGCAAGTTATATAGCTGAAGAACTAAAAATATCAAGAAATAATGTTAGTAAAGAATTAAACTGTCTTGTAAATGAAGGTAAAGCAATTAAGATATTGGGCAAGCCTGTATTATATTTAGATAAGGATTATCTAGAAGCTACCTATAAAATAGAGATAAATGAACCAATAATAAAAGAATATAATTTCTTTAGAAAAATTATAAATAAAGAGCTGAATTTAGAGTCGCAAAATAAGAATATAATAGAAAGTTATAATAATAATGAAGTTAATAGTAATTTGGGAAATACAAAAATTAAAACTAGGGATATATTTGAAAATATAATAGGAAATAGGGATTCTTTAAAATCACAAATTAAACAGGCAAAAGCAGCAATATTATATCCAACCAATGGCTTACATACATTATTAATTGGGCCCACGGGGGTTGGAAAAACTACTTTTGCAGAAATGATGTATAGATATGCTATAAATGTAGGGATTCTGAAAGCTAACGCGCCATATGTTATTTTCAATTGTGCGGATTATGCAGAAAACTCTCAATTATTATTATCACATCTGTTTGGATATGCGAAGGGTGCATTTACAGGAGCTGATAAAGAAAAAAAGGGATTAATAGATGAAGCTAATAACGGAATTCTATTTTTAGATGAAGTTCATCGTTTACCACCTGAGGGGCAAGAAATGTTATTTTCATTAATTGATAGAGGTAGCTATCGTAGATTAGGAGAATCTGAAAATACAAGAAGAGCTAATATATTGTTTATAGCAGCTACTACTGAAGAGCCTAAATCGACTATACTAAGTACTTTCTTAAGAAGAATTCCAGTAACTATTAAACTACCAAGTTTAGATGAACGTTCCTTAAAAGAGAGAATGAAACTTATTTATGAATTTTTTAAAAACGAGTGTCTTAAAATTAAAGCTCAATTAAAAGTATCGAAAGAAGTTTTAAAAGTGCTGCTGCTTTATAAATGTCCAGGCAACATAGGCCAACTGAAAAATGATATCCAGCTTATTTGTGCCAATGCATTTGTTGAATATATAACACAAGATCAAAAATACGTACACGTGAAGTTATCCCAGCTTTCACAGCGCTTTAAAGAAGGATTATTTACAATTGAGGATAAAAGGCGAGAACTTTTTAAATATTTTGATTTAAATGACTTTGAGTCTATAACATTTAATAGTTCCAATGAGGAATTTGATGATAACTTAAATGGCTTACTACTTTATGATAAATATAATACTGAAGAAGACTTCTATGATGTTATGTTAGAAAGAGCACAAAAATTTTATGAAGATGGCTTGTCTGTAAATCAAATTAGGGAGAATATAAATAGTCAAATTCGAGATCGTTTTAATAACTCACCGCTATCAGAAAAGTCTCAAAATTTAACTATAAATAAAGAAGTTTTATCAAAAATTGTAACTCCTGAAATCGTTAATATTATAGAAGAATCATTTTTTGAAAATGAAGATTATTTCGCTACTAGTACAGATACAAAGTTAATTTATAGCCTGGCGCTGCATATTGAAACCCTTATAGAACGTTTGAAATTAGGAAATGTAACAATTTATCCAAATATAGAAAGTTCTTATAGGGAGCATATAAATGAATACAATATAGCTGAAAGAATAAAATTGAAAATTGAAAAACAATTTCTAATTAAAGTGCCTAATGATGAGGTAGCATTTATAACTATGTTTTTATATTCAGTAAATACAAAAAGAGCATATGGAAATATTCAAGTTTTAGTTATTGCTCATGGGAATGGGACTGCAACGAATATGGTAGAAGTTACAAAGACACTTTTAGGCTGCAACTGCATTCATGCATTGGATATGCCATTGGAAGAAAAGGTGGAGATAGCCCTAAATAAGGCTATAGATATGGTTAAGGAAATGGATTGTGAAGGAGGAGTTCTTTTACTAGTAGACATGGGATCCCTAACCACATTCTCAGATGTAATTACAGAAAAAACTGGTATAAAAACACAAACGTTGAAAATGGTTAGCACTCCAATGGTTATTGAAGCGGCTAGAAAAGCAATGATGCCTGATATAACTATGGATATATTAGTTGAAAGTGTAAAAAATGTAAGCTCATTAATTGGAGATAGCATAAAATTAAGTAATCCACCTATGGAAGTTGAACCAGAAAATACAAATTGTAGAGATTATGCTGTGAATATGCTAGAAGAAATATTAACTTTTTTAAGTGCTAAAAAAGCGTCTAAAACGTTAGATGAAGTTTTAAAAAATATAGCGTCTGTTTATAATAAAGAAATTGATGATGCTATGTATATTAAATTTTTATTTCATTGTTCATGTATGATTGAAAGAGTTATAAGAAATGAGACATTGCCATATAAAAAATTTTCCAAAATCAAATCTGCAAAAGAGCAACTTTTTGAGGTTATAAAAAATAATTTTATTTTAGTAGAAGAAGTATTTGGAATACACATTCCTAACAGTGAACTAGCATATATAGTTGAAATGGTGGATATTAATTTTGATTTAAATAATATTAAAAGTGAAGAAGAGATTTAGCAGTAAGCTAAAGTTACTGTAATTGATAAAAATATAATAATACTATTAAAAAGTCTAAATGTGTATTTACATTTAGACTTTTCTTAAATACACATTAAATACACATTGAATACATATGCTGATTTCTAAATATTAAATTATCCAATAAATAAGTTTTCTTATGATGAAAAATATTGTATTAACTAAAAAATGTGTAAGGACATAGTGTTTAGAAGGCGTCAAATATTATGCTATATATAGTGAGACACTTTAAGTTAATTATTGGCACGATAGTTGCTTGTATATAAGGCATAAAGTGAAACTTTTCAGGTGGAGTTTTATACTTCAGCTGAATTTAGTTTGACTTATCCAGGAGCGTGCAGCCGTTATCTCGCACTTTAAGAAGTGGGAGTGTTACAGATGCTAGCTATCGGATAAAGAAAAACAAGAGGAGGTGAATCTTATGATAGGAATTTTACTCGTCACTCACGGAAAATTTTCAGAAGAAATATTAAAAAGTGCTGAGCTTATTGTAGGAAAACAAGATAAGATATTAACTTTAGGACTTGAACATGGAGATAGTATCGAAGTACTAGGAGACAAAGTTAGAGAATCAATTAAATTATTAGAAAGTGGTCAAGGTGTTTTAGTACTGGCAGATCTGTTAGGTGGAAGTCCTTATAATGTTGTTGCTTTAAATTCAAATAAAGTAAGTGATATTAAATTTAAATGTATAACAGGCGTTAATTTACCTATGTTACTTGAGGCAATTACTATGAGAGAATCTTATGAGTTAGATGAATTGACTAGGCATTGCATGGAAGCAGGAGTTATGGGAGTAAAAGAATTATTTAATGAATTAAATACATTATTAAAATAAATCAAAAAAGGGAGAGATTATATATGTTAAATATTGTTCTTACAAGAATTGATGATAGGCTAATTCATGGTCAAGTTGCAACTGCATGGTCTAAAATTACAAAGGCAACTAAAATTATAGTAGTAGACGATGCAGTAGCACAAGATTCATTTATGCAAATGGTTCTAAAATCTGCAGCACCTAGTTCACTTAAAGTGGAGATATATGGAGTAGATGATGCAGTTGAAATTTTAAATAAAGATGACGATGGTGAGAAAATATTGGTTTTAGTTAAAGCTCCTATGACTGTCCTTAGCCTTGTAAAAGCAGGAATTGGAATTAAGGAGTTAAATCTTGGAGGAATGGGTGCAAGGCAAGGAAGAAAACAATTATATAAAAATATTTCAGTTTCTGATGAAGAAAGAGAAGCATTTATAGAGCTTATAAGATGTGGTGTGAATGTTTTTATGCAAATTGTTCCTGATGCAAAACAAATAGCATTAGATAAATTATTAAAGAAATAATTAATAATTAAATTATAATTTAGGAGGAATTTATATGCATGTTACGATTTTTCAAGCGGTATTAATAGGGTTATTTTACTATATTTCATGGAGTCCATGGTTTACTTATGTTGGATTTTTTACATTTAATAGGCCTTTAGTAGCAGGACTAATAACAGGAATAATATTAGGACAACCTTTAGAGGGAGCATTAATAGGTGCAGGTATAAATGTTATATATTTAGGATTTATATCAGCAGGTGGAGCTCAAATGGGGGATCCATCATTTGCAGGATATGCAGGTACTGCATTAGCTATAACTTCTGGTTTAGATGTATCAACTGCTATGGCAATCGCAGTTCCACTTGGAACTATAGCTACAGTATTATGGATAGGAAAAATGACAATCAACTCATTTTTTGTTCATTGGGCTGATAGAGAGGTAGAAAAGGGAAATATAGATTCACTTAGTCTCATAAATACAATACCACCGCAAATAGTGTTATTTTTACTTAGTTTTATACCAGCTACATTAGTAGTATATTTTGGTCCAGATGCAGTGTCTGGAATGTTAAGTGTTATGAATGATAGTGTATTGCATGTATTTAATGTAATAGGAGCAATGTTACCAGCACTAGGTATTGCAATGAATTTAAAACTAATAGGAAACTCATTTACAATGCCATTTTTTGTACTAGGGATCATAATGTCAGTATACTTTAAACTTGATATAGTTATCATTTCTATAATAGGATTAGTAATCGCATTAACTGTAACTGCAATAAAAGGCAATAATTCATCACCTAATAATGCATAGAAGAAAATTTACAAGGGGGGAATATACATGTCAAATATAAAGATTATACCTGAAAATAAATCAATTGATGATAATAAAACTAAAGTTTTAGATAAAAGAGATGTAATTAAGTCATGGATTAGATGGTTTTTTTTCGCACAATCAAATTATAATTACGAAAGATTACAAGCTACGGCTTTTGCACACTCCATGTTACCTGTAATAAAGAAATTATATAAAAATAACGAAGATAAAAAAGCAGCAGTACAAAGGCATTTAGCATTTTTTAATACAGAACCTATTTGTGGATCAGTTATACATGGTATTACTATAGCCATGGAAGAGGAGAAAGCTAGTGGTAATCCAATTAATGATGAAGGTTTTAATGCAATAAAAACAGGATTAATGGGGCCACTTGCAGGTGTTGGTGATACATTGACACAGGGAATTATTACACCTATTTTGCTTGCAATATGTATAGGAATTACAAATACTAAGAATATTTTTGGTCCAATTATATTTTTAATAGCTCAATATGTAATAATGACTAGTATTTCATTAAGTCTATGGATGAGTGGATATAATCTTGGTAAGAAAGCGGTAGAACAAATACTACAAGGTGGAAAAATTAATAAAGTTATTGAGACTGCATCAGTACTCGGAACTCTAGTAATGGGAGGGCTAGTTGGAAGATTCATTACTTTACAAACTAATTTAAGTTTTAATATGGGAGAAGTTAAATTTAGTTTGCAAACAGATTTATTAGATAAACTAATGCCTGGCTTGATACCGTTTGCACTAACATTAATTGTGTTAAAAATGGTAAGAAGAGGGACATCTCCAATTAAATTAATGGTTGTACTTATACTTGCAGGAGCTATTTTAGGAGTTTTAGGTATATTTTAATTAATAAAAATCAAGTGAAACTTGATTCAGGTGGGGTTTGATCCCCATCTGAATCTTAGTTGAACTTATCTAGGGTCGTGCCGCTGTTATCTCCCACTTATAGAAGAGGGAGTGTTACAGCGGCTAGACATCAGATAAATATGTATGTTGCAATTTTGAGCTTCATTATAACTATATTAAGTTACCTATGTATAAAGATTTTCAGACATATGCCCAATATTGCAACATACGCATTGTTAATTAAGCAAAAATATTAATTAGGAAGTGATATGCATGGAGTTAAATATAAACAATGTCAGTGATTTAAAAATAGATGATTTTTTAAAAAGTGGGTTAAAATGCACATGTGGTAAAGCACATAATATAGGTTTAGAACGTGTATTAATAGAAAAAGATGCAATTAAAAAAGTGCCTGATATATTAAGAGATCTAGGATTTAAAAATTCATTAGTTGTAGCGGATAAAAATACTTATAAAGCAGCTGGAAATCAAGTTGAGACTGCATTGAAAGAAGGAAAATTTGAGTATAAAAAATTTATATTTGAACCAGAGGATGACCTTGTTCCTGATGAAAGTGCTTTAGGTAAACTATTTATGCAATTTGATAAAGATGTAGATGTTATTTTAACAATAGGCTCAGGTACATTAAATGATTTAGGCAAATTTATTAGTCATAAATTAGATATTTCATCAGTTATTGTGGCTACTGCACCATCTATGGATGGTTTTGCATCAAATGGTTCTGCATTAATAGTTGAAAATCTTAAAACTACTTATCAAGTTGATGTTCCTAAAGCAATTATCGGAGATGTTAATATACTAAAAGATGCGCCTATGGAAATGATTCTAGCTGGATTTGGTGATATTGTTGGAAAGTATTCTGCATTAAATGATTGGAAACTCAGCAAGATTATAAATAAAGAATATTATTGTGATGTAACAGTTAAAATGGTAGAGGATTCTATACAAAAATGTATGGATAATTCGGAGAAAATGATAAATAGAGATGAAACAGCAATAAAAAATCTAATGGAAGCATTAGTTCTAACTGGAATTGCTATGAGCTTTGTTGGCAATTCAAGACCTGCTTCGGGATCAGAACATCATTTAGCTCATTATCTAGAAATGATGTTTTTATTTGAAGGCAAAAAAGCTGTACTTCATGGAACAAAGGTGGGAATATCTACAATCATAACTACGAAATTACGTGAAATCTTATCTGAATATGAACTTAATTTTGATCAAGCTATTAATAGTGCTAAGTTATTTGATCAGGACCAATGGGAGAAAAATATTAAACAATTTTATGGGAAAGCAGCACCTGAAATTATTAAAACAGCCGCAAAAGAAAAAAGGAATTCTATAGAAAGCAGATTAGAAAGAATTAGCAGCATTAGAGAAAATATTAATGAAATAAAAGATGTTATTAAAGATATTCCGACAGCAGAGGAAATAAAAGCAATTCTCAAAAGAGTTGGCGCAGCAGCTGAACCAGAGGATGTTGGAATTGAGCTTAAAATAATGTTAGATGCAATAGTTATGGCTAAAGAGGTTAGGCCAAGATATACAATATTAAGCTTTTTAGGTGATTTGGATTTACTAGATGAATTTTCATATAAGATTAAAAATTATTTAGCTGAGAGGGTATAGCATGTTAAATAAATATTTAGATATAAAAGAAGATGAGAGAACATTATTAAAAAAAATAAAATGTTTTATTCTTGATTTAGATGGAACAGTATACCTAGGTAACACACTATTAGATGGATCTATAGAATTCCTAAGAATATTAGATGGAAATAATATAAAGTTTAAATTCTTTACAAACAATTCTTCAAAAAATGCTGAGTTTTATATAAAAAAAATAACTAATATGGGCTATGATGTAAAGAATGACATGATGATGATATCTAATGAAGTAATAATTGATTATATAAAAAGAGAATTTCAAAATAAAAGAGTATTTGTTTTAGGCAATGAATATTTAAAAAAAGATTTTGTGAATTCAAATATTAATATAGTAGAAGAAAATGCAGATGTGGTCGTAGCAGGATTTGATACTTCATTAGCCTATAAAAATGTTTCAAAAGCATGTGACTTTATTAGAAATGGAGCTACTTTCTTGGCGGTAAATCCAGATTTCAACTGTCCTATAGAAAATGGTTTTATGCCTGATTGCGGATCTATATGCTCAATGATTACTGCATCTACAGGAGTGAAACCTACATTTTTTGGTAAGCCGTCTCCTTATACTTTAAATTATATACTTAAGAATATGGAACTTAAAGAAGAAGAAGTCGCTTTTGTAGGAGATAGGTTATATACAGATATTGCTATAGGAAAAGGCAATAAGGCAGTTACAATTCTAGTCTTGACAGGGGAAACTCAAATGAAAGATCTAAAGGAATCTGAAATACAACCGACTTTAATATTTAATTCACTTAAGGAGATTGGAGGAATATTTAATAGTATAAATTTTGATAGTTAAGCAAGGGGATAAGTAGGAATAAGGAAAAGTCATAAATAAAAAAGTGGCCAAGTGGCCACTCTTTTATTTCACAACTATATTAACAAGTCTTCCTTTAATTACAATCACTTTAACTATAGTTTTACCTTCAGTATTTTCTTTAATAGTCTCATTTTCTAATGAAGCAGCTTTTATACCTTCTTCATCTAAATTAGAAGCTACCATGATTTTAGCTTTTATTTTACCATTTATTTGGATCGCAATTTCGACTTCATCTTTAACTAAAGCAGCAGGGTTAAATTCTGGCCATTTTTCATTAAAGATTGTTGAATTATTTCCAAGTAAGCTCCATTGCTCTTCAGCAAAGTGAGGAGCAAATGGTGCAAGTAGTTTTATGAAATCAACTATAGTTTCTTTTAAGAAGTTTGCGTTTTTAATATTTTCTTGAGTGTACTTATTAAGAGCATTTGTAAGCTCCATAAGTCTTGCTATCGCAGTGTTAAATTGCATTTTATCTCCGTCTTCAGTAACACCTTTAATAGTATTATGTTTCCAGAAGTTTAATTCTTTTTCAGCTGAATCAATAGAATCCTTAGTGCTCTCATTTGAATTTATTATATTTCTGCAATTTTCAAGGATTCTTTCAATTCTATCCACGAATTTTCCAACAGATTTTATTCCGTCGTCGCTCCAAGCTCCACCTTCAGTATAACCAAATCCAAACATTAAGTACATTCTAAATACGTCAGCGCCATATTCTTTAATATAATCATCAGGAGAAATAGTATTTCCTTTTGATTTACTCATTTTAAGTCCATCTGGTCCTAATATCAATCCTTGGTGAGTTAAGCTTAAGAATGGTTCGTCAAAGTTTAAATATCCCATATCTCTTAAAGCTTTTGTTATGAATCTAGCATATAATAAATGCATGCAAGCATGTTCTGGTCCACCAACATATTTGTCTACAGGAAGCATTTTGTTGACTTTTTCAGAATCAAAAGGTGCATCATCGTTTTTATTGTCTACATATCTTAAATAGTAAAAAGATGAACATACAAAAGTGTCTAAAGTATCAGCTTCTCTCTTTGCAGGCTTCCCACAATGAGGACAAGTTGTATTTACAAAATCCTCACATTTACCTAATGGTGATTTACCATCTGGTGTAAATTCAACATTGTAAGGAAGTTTCACTGGAAGATCCTTTTCAGGTACTGGAACTATTCCACAATCATCACAGTATATAACAGGAATTGGAGCACCCCAATATCTTTGTCTTGAAACTAGCCAGTCTCTTAATCTGAAGTTTTTCTTCATTGCTCCTAATTCATCTTTTTCTAATTCTTCAACGATTTTCTTTTTAGCTTCATCAGTTGTTAATCCATCGAATTTTCCTGAATTAACAAGTACTCCATATTCGCAATATGGAAGGTCTGGATTAGTATTTTCTTTATCCGTTATAACTCTTTCGATTGGTAAATTGAATTTTGTTGCAAAAGCAAAATCTCTTTCATCATGAGCAGGAACTGCCATAACACATCCTGTACCATAAGTAGCCAATACATAATCAGAAATCCAAATAGGAACTATTTTTCCATTAATAGGGTTAATAGCATAAGATCCTGTGAATACTCCTGTCTTTTCTTTTGAAACGGATTGTCTTTCAATTTCAGATTGCTTTGCAGCAGCTTCCTTATATTCTTCAACAGCAGCCTTATACTCTGGAAGAGTTAACTCATCAACTAATTTGTTTTCAGGAGCTAGAACTACATAAGTAACACCGTTTAAAGTATCAACTCTTGTAGTAAATACATCGAATTTCAAATCTGAACCCTTAACTTTGAAAGTAACCTCTGCACCATAAGATCTTCCAATCCAGTGCTTTTGCATAGACTTTGTTTTTTCAGGCCAATCTAAACCATCTAATTTATCAAGTAATTCATCGCCGTACTCAGTTATTTTAAAGAACCATTGAGTAAGATCTTTCTTTGTAACTTCAGTACTACATCTTTCACAAACACCATCAACAACTTGTTCATTAGCTAATACTGTATTGCATGATGGACACCAATTTACAGGCGCTTTTTTTCTGTAAGCTAGACCTTTCTCGTAAAGTTTCAAAAATAGCCATTGAGTCCATTTATAATAATCAGGAAGACAAGTAACAACTTCGTTTTCCCAGTTAAACATAGCACCCATAGATTTCAATTGTTTTTCCATTGTCTCAATATTCTTTAAAGTAGAATCTTGAGGATGAATTCCAGTTTTTATAGCATAATTTTCAGCAGGTAATCCAAAGGCATCAAATCCCATTGGTTGAAATACATTATATCCTTGCATTCTCTTAAGTCTTGCCCATGAATCTGTTGGACCATAGTTAAACCAGTGACCAGCATGTAATTGAGCGCCTGATGGATAAGAAAACATTTCTAATGTATAGAGTTTTTTACCTGAATTTTCAGGATTAAATTTATAAACCTCATTCTCCTCCCAAAATTTTTGCCACTTTTCATCAATTTTTGTTCCGTAATTTGCCATGATATAGCCTCCTATAATTTTAATGTAAAATGCACAATATAATGCATATAAAAGAAAAATGCTTATAATAATTGAAAAATATGTTATTAAAACAAAATTTTAATTAAAATATTAGATCTATGCACTGATAATGGATAAATTAAAAAAAGCTCTCATCTCTAAAACAAAGAGACGAAAGCATAATTTCCGTGGTACCACTCTTAATTAGAAGAGATAAAAAAACAAATTTATCCTTCTCACTTATTATTTTAACGGGTCTACCGTACTTGCTTTTAACAAGTAAGCTCCTAGGCAAGTTCATAATAATATAACGCTATTTTACACCAAACAACAGCTCTCTTTAAGATATAATTATTACTAATACTCCTATTCATCGCACAATATAAAATTTTAATAATATTATATATTAAGAAATCAAAAAAAGTCAAGAAGTTGACTTATATATATGTGTTTAATAGTAAAAACTTATTACCACTTATTGTTTATGCAATATTTGGAATAATATTAGCAGTAGTTTTCCTAATCAAAAATGAAATTAATTTTTACTATAAGTAATATTATCTCAAAAAAAGCAAATAATATTTTTTTTAGAATGAGTTATTATGATACAATATTAGAATAGGAAAGAGTTTAATATAGGGATGTGAATCAATGAACATACTTTTAGGCTTAACAGTTATAACTTTAGTTTTAAATATACTTTTTTCTTTATCATTAGTGTTTATAGAAAGAAAAGATCCTACAACAACATGGGCATGGATCTTAATATTAATGATTTTACCTGGCCTTGGATTTGTGATTTACATCATGTTTGGTCAAAATCTAAGCAGGCAAAAGATTTTTAAAGAAAAAATAAAGTTTGATGAAAAGAAGAGAAAGAACTTAAACGATACATATAAATCCAATAGACACGGTCATGATGGCGGAGAAAAATTTGCTGATTTAAGGAGGCTAAATTTTAATAATTCTGGCGTAAAATACACTACTAATAATAAAATTGATGTATATGTAAATGGAAAAGAAAAATTTAGTCAGTTAATTGAAGACATAAAAAATGCTAAAAAGTTTATTCATGTTGAATATTATATATTTAGAGGAGATACTATTGGAAAACAGATACTTGATGAACTAACTAAGAAAGTTAAAAGTGGATTAGAGGTTAGATTGTTATTAGATAGTATGGGATCACGCAAGCTAAGAAAAAAAGTTCTTAGGGAATACTTGAATGCAGGTGGGAAGTTTTCACTGTTTTTTCCAGGAATTTTACCGCATATAAATACTCGTATAAATTATAGAAATCACAGAAAAATAGTTGTTATTGATGGTCAGTACGGCTATGTTGGAGGTTTTAATGTTGGAAAAGAGTATATAAGTGAGGATCCAGAAGTTGGTTTTTGGAGAGATACCCATGTAAGAATAGAAGGAGAAGCAGTTAATGCATTAAATGAAAGATTTTTACTGGATTGGTGCCATGCATCTGGTGAAAAAATAATTGATTATAATAAATATGCAAAAGAATTCAAGAAAGACTTAGGGGATGTGGGAATACAGATTGTAACTAGTGGTCCGGATCACAAGGAAGAATATATAAGAAATGCTTATTTAAAATTAATTAATAATGCTAAGAATAATTTGTATTTGGAAACTCCATATTTAGTCCTTGATTCGCCAATATTGGAATCATTAAAAATCTCTGCATTATCAGGAGTAGATGTACGGATTATAATACCGGGAAAACCAGATCATTTCTTTATGCAGTGGGCAGCAAGTTCTTATGTGGGAGAATTATTAGAAGCTGGTGTTAAAATATATAGTTATCAAAATGGATTTATTCATGCAAAAACCATAGTAGCTGATGGGTTAGTAATGAGTATAGGAACAGCTAATTTAGACATTAGAAGTTTTAAGCTTAACTTTGAAGTTAATGCATTTATTTATGACGATAGAATTGCAAAGGATGGAGAAAAGCAGTTTATAAAGGACATGGAGTGCTCAGAAGAGATAACTAGGGAAATATACGATGGTAGGAGTTTGTCTCTCAAAATTAAAGAGTCCTTAATTAGATTGGTATCGCCTATATTATAGAATAGAATAGGAAATTTAAAATTATGATAAAACCACTCTTTTACTTAGAGAAATAAAAGAGTGGTTTTATATGTCTAAGTATTTTATCTAATATGTACTAAATAAACGAGTTTTAAAAAATTTTCATGAAACCTAAATAATTATTTTTACAAAATTGCTAGCGTTATGGAAACTTTTTCTTAACTGAGTATAATTTAATATATAAATTTAATAATAGAAGTGAATAGGAGAAATATTTAATTCATTAGGATTGGAGCATTATATGAAAAGCAAAGAAAAGTTTTATTATTCCCTGACTACTTATATAAATTATGGAGTAACGAGTATAGTGACTACTTTTTATGTGCCATATTTGAATCAAGTAGTTGGATTATCATTAAGTGAAGTTGGAACTGTAGTATCTATAGGAGCATTATTTGCAATTCTTTCCCAGCAATTTTTAGTAAGTAAATTTTCGATGAGAAAAAACAAAAAAAGATTTATTATCATACATTTATGCGCACTTATTGGAATGATAGTATTTTTAATGTCTGTTAACAAGACTATCATATATTTTTATGCAGCTCTTTATGGAATTATAGTACAAACAATTGGAAATGTATATGAAGTATATGTTGAGGAAATAGCAGTTAGAAAAAATGTAGAGTATTCAGAAATAAGAAAATGGGGATCCATAGGATTTGGGTGCGTAGTTTTATTAAGTGGAACTATAATTTTAAAATATGGATTTAAAACTATGCATATAATAGGAATCATAATGTCATGTATAGTTATATTATTAATAGCTATGAAGTTTAAAAATATTGAAGCAGATGGAAATCCAAATAGGGGAAAATTAATTGCTGTATTTAAAAATAAAAATTCAGTAATTCTCGGAATAATTAATATCTTAATCATAGGAACGTATACCGCAATAGAATTTGCATATTCAACATATTTAATTGAAATAACGGGGAATGAGGATCTAGCTAACTCTATATATAGTAAATCAATATTTTCAAGGGTATGCGTTGAATTTATATCATTCATGCTTGTAGGAAAGTATCTAAAGGATAAAAAGCCTAAGAAATATTTAATAATAGCATTTCTTATAGGAACTACTAGAATACTTTTATTTTCAACAGGTTCAATACCTTTAGTTGTTTTAGGCGATCAATTACATGGTCTAATGTATGGTTGTTATTTAACATTTTTATTTAAATACATAAGAGAAGTAGTTGATGACGAACTAGTTGCTGGTACATATTCATTTGTTAGCGTGCTGGGATCAGCAGGAGCTAACTTTGTATATCCACATATGTTTAGTACAATCCAAAGAAATTTTGGATATACTGCAATGTATCTGGTTGGTTTCTCAATTATGGTAATTTCTTTGCTAGTTTCTATTAAGATTCTTCCTAAGGGCAAACAATCCATTAAGCAATTATAATTAGCGTTTAACTAAAAAAGCATCTAGTATTTAGGTTTTTTTTTATAAGGATTTAACCAACTAATATATCTATATAGGAGTTTTATAACTAGATTTTTAGAATAAATGCTGTAAAACTAAAATAATAAGGTGAAAAAAATATATATTAATTATTGAGTTAATATTAATAAAAGTACAATATATTTAATTATTTAATTACAAAATGCAACATTTATTTGAAAAGTGTTAATTTGTATTGACAATTAGATATAGTTTGTTATAATGATAAAAAGATTAAATGTAAATATTGTAATTAATGTTCGTGAAAATAATTATTAAATTTAGAAATGGAGAAAATCATGGAAAAGGATATTGTAAAATCAGTTATGCAAAAATTTTATAGCTTTTTTTATTTTACATTCTGGGGCTTTTATTTTAGCGCTGGCTATTTATTTTGCAAAAAACTGAAAAATACCTTTTTAATGAGTTTTTTATATTTTATATAAGTTTGTAATATATATCAGCATTGATATTTTATGGAACTCATTATACATGAGTTCCATTTTTTTTCGCAAATAATTAAACATCTGCAAGGGGGCAATATAAAATGGTAGTAATATTAAAGCAAAAAGCAAAGCAGGAAGAAATAGAAAGATTGACAAAACAACTAGAAGCAAAGGGTGTTTCAGTGAGCTTAGTTGTTGGATCAGATGTTAGTATCTTAGGATTAGTTGGGGATACAAGTGCAATAGATCCTTCAGTTGTAGCGGCTAATGGAATAGTTGAAAGAGTTATGAAAGTTCAAGAACCTTTCAAAAAAGCAAATAGAATGTTTCATCCAGAAGATACAATAGTAGACATTAATGGAGTTAAAATTGGGGGAAAGAAAATAGCAATGATTGCAGGTCCATGTTCTGTTGAAAGTGAAGAACAAATCATTGAAATAGCAAAAGAAGTTAAAGAAATTGGGGCAAATTTATTAAGAGGCGGAGCATTTAAGCCAAGAACTTCACCGTATGCGTTTCAGGGAATGAAATATGAAGGATTAGAGCTTTTAAAAAAAGCAAGAGCAAATACAGGATTGCCAATAGTTACAGAGCTTATGTCTCCTTATGATATAGAGACATTTGTTGAAAATGTAGATGTAATTCAAGTTGGTGCTAGAAATATGCAAAATTTTGATTTGTTAAAGGAACTTGGAAAAACTAACAAGCCCATATTATTAAAAAGAGGTTTATCAGCAACTATAGAGGAATGGTTAATGTCAGCTGAATATATTATGGCTGGTGGTAATGAAAATGTAATTCTGTGCGAAAGAGGAATAAGAACATTTGAAAACTATACAAGAAATACTTTAGACTTAAGTGCAGTACCTGCTGTTAAAAAATTAAGTCACTTACCTATAGTAATTGATCCGAGTCATTCTGCAGGAAAGTACTGGATGGTTGAACCTCTAGCAAAAGCAGCGGTTGCAGTTGGAGCAGATGGACTTATTATTGAAGTTCATAATGATCCAGAAAATGCATTATGTGATGGTCCACAATCAATAAAGCCAAGTAAGTTTGCAAAACTTATGGAAGAGTTAAAAGTTATTGCAGCGGCTGTTGGAAGAGAAATATAAATTTATTAAATTAAAGAACAGTCGGCATTAACAATTACTCATTACAAGTATCTAAAAGATAGAAAAGAGTTATAACGTAATCTTAGTCATGATGCTAACTGTTTAAGTAAAAGAGGAGTGTTGATAAATGGAAGATTTAGTTGTTGAACTTGGTGAAAGAAGT
The DNA here is from genome assembly GCF_018223745.1 of Clostridium beijerinckii. Lineage (NCBI taxonomy): Bacteria > Bacillati > Bacillota > Clostridia > Eubacteriales > Clostridiaceae > Clostridium > Clostridium beijerinckii. The sequence continues at coordinate 5,105,456 of NZ_CP073653.1, read as the reverse complement.
TATCCAATCATAATTAAAAAAGGATTAATTGATGAAGTAAATCTGGAAATCCAAAAAGTTTTTAAAGGTAAAAAGATATTTATACTAACTGATAAAAATGTAGGTTCTCATTATGGAGATAGGATAAAATCATGTTTAATTAAATCAGGATATGATGTTAAGCTAATGGAACTAGAGCCAGGTGAGGAAACTAAAGCGTTTAGTACCCTTCCTTTGATATATAATGAACTATTAGATTTTAAAATTACAAGAAGTGACTTGATTATAACTTTAGGCGGAGGAGTAATTGGAGATCTTGGAGGATTTGCTGCATCAACTTTCTTAAGAGGTGTAGATTTTGTTCAAATACCAACTTCACTTCTTGCTCAAGTTGATAGCAGCGTAGGTGGAAAGGTTGCTGTAGATTTAGAAAGAGGTAAAAATTTAGTGGGAAGTTTTTATCATCCTAAATTAGTTTTAATAGATCCAAATGTACTTGAAACTTTAAGTGAAAGATTTTTTAGGGACGGAATGGCAGAGGTTATTAAATACGGATGTATAAAAGATAAGGAATTCTTTTACTTTTTGAAAAGCTTAAAAAATAAAGAAGAGGTTATGAACAATATAGAAAAAATTATCCACAAATGTTGCTTTATAAAAAAATGCGTTGTGGAAAATGATGAAAAAGATACTGGAGAGAGAATGCTGCTAAATTTTGGACATACACTAGGTCATGCCATAGAGACATATTATAACTTTAAGAAGTTTACACATGGGGAAGCAGTAGCTATAGGAATGTATGAAATAAGTAAGATTGCAGAAAATAAAGGATTAACTGATCAAGGCGTTAGTGAAGAGATAAGAGAGATACTAGTGCAATACAATCTTCCTTATGAAGTTGAAATAGATGATAGCTCGGAAGTTTTAGATACAATAGCATTAGATAAGAAAAATATTGATAATGTATTAAAAGTAGTATTATTAAGAAATATTGGAGAATCATATTTAGAAAAAACAAATGTAGAATTTTTTAGTTAATGATGTATATGAAAAAATAGGTTAGCAAGCAGATATGTTATTTTTGAGTATGTCTTAAGCAATGAATAAAAAAGTGAGGTAAAATCATGGGGAACTTAAAAATTTATCCTGGAAAATTAAGTGGGGAAGTTAAGATACCACCATCTAAAAGTATGGCGCATAGAGCAGTAATTTGCGCAGCTCTTGGAGATGGTGTTAGTAAAGTTACAAATATAGATTATTCTGATGATATTATTGCTACAATTGAAGCAATGTCATCATTGGGAGCTAAAATAACAAAAAAAGAAGATTATCTGGAGGTTTGTGGAATCAACAGCCCAGAAAATATTAAAGCTAATTCAGTTAAGGAACAAAGAACTATAGATTGCAACGAGTCAGGATCAACTCTTAGATTTTTAGTACCTATAGCAGCTTTATTTGATGGAGTTAATAGATTTGTTGGAAGAGGTAATTTAGGGAAGAGACCATTAGACACTTATTACAAAATTTTTGATGAACAAGGAATTAAATATTCTTATAAAGATGGTATTCTTGATTTAAAGACTGAAGGAAAATTAAAAGCTGGAGAGTTTAAGATGGAGGGGAATATTAGCTCACAGTTTATAACAGGATTATTATTTACGCTTCCTCTTTTAGATGGAGAATCTAAGATTGTAATTACAACAGAAATGGAATCCAAAGGATATATTGATTTAACTTTAAGAGCCATTAAAGACTTTGGTGTAGAAATTATAAACAATAATTATGAAGAATTTATTATAAAGGGAAATCAAATTTATAAGAGTATAGATTACAGAGTTGAAGGTGACTACTCACAAGCAGCATTCTTCTTCTGTGCTGACGCACTTTCAAGCAATATTGTGCTTAATGACTTGAAACTAGATTCTCTTCAAGGGGATAAAGAAGTAATTGACATATTACAAAGAATGGGACTGAAATTGAATAATAAAGATAATGGTTTAATTGGAAGCGCAAGTCTTGGACTTAAGTCTACTATAATTGATGGCTCTCAGTGTCCAGATATAATTCCGGTAGTATCATTAGTTGCTGCATTAAGTGAAGGAACAACAGAAATTATAAATGCAGGAAGACTTAGAATTAAGGAATGTGATAGATTAGCAGCTGTAACTTCAGAGCTTAATAAATTAGGTGCTAAAATTATTGAAAAAGAAGAAGGATTGATAATTGAAGGTGTAAAGGAGCTTAAAGGAAACGTGGAAGTTTGGAGTCATAAAGATCATAGAATAGCAATGACTATGGCTATAGCATCAATCATGTGTAAAGAACCTATTATACTTAAAGATTATGAGTGTGTGTCAAAGTCATACCCGCAATTTTGGGATGATTTTAAGAATTTAGGAGGTGTGTTTGATGAGTGGAATGTGGGGGAATAAATTAAAGGTTTCTATATTTGGTGAATCTCACGGAGTTGGGATTGGAATTACAATTGATGGGCTTCCTTCAGGCGTTGAGATTAATCTTGAAGAGGTTATGAAAGAAATGGCAAGACGTGCGCCAGGAAAAAGTAATTTATCTACAGCTAGAAAAGAAGCAGATGCACCAGAAATTTTGAGTGGGTTCTTTGAAGGAAAAACTACAGGTACTCCTCTTTGCGCAGTAATTAGAAATTCAGATATGCGTTCTAAGGATTATGGAAAACTTAAAGATTTGATGAGACCAGGTCATGCGGACTATCCAGGTTTCATTAGGTATAATGGATTTAACGACTACAGAGGCGGTGGATCTTTTTCGGGAAGAATTACTGCGCCATTAGTATTTGCTGGGGCTGTATGTAAGCAGGTGTTAGAAAGTAAGAGAATTAATATAGGAGCCCATGTTAAGAGTATTGGAGATATCCACGATAAGAGTTTTTATGATATAGAATTAAGCAGAGAACTTTTAGAGGAATTAAAAACAAAGGAATTACCACTTTTAATTTCAGAAAAAGAAGAAGAAATGAGAGAGACAATTTTGAAAGCAAAAAAAGAACAAGATTCTGTAGGTGGAACTATTGAATGTACTGTTCTTGGAATAAATCCGGGAATCGGTAATCCGTTTTTTGATTCAGTTGAATCAACTCTAGCTCATCTTATGTTTTCTGTCCCAGCAGTTAAGGGAATAGAATTTGGAAAAGGCTTTGAAATGAGCAAATTAAGAGGATCTGATTGTAATGATGAATACTATTATGACGGTAATAAAGTAAAAACTTACACAAATAATAATGGTGGAATTACAGGTGGAATAACAAATGGAATGCCAATATTATTTAAGGTTGGAATAAAGCCAACACCATCAATATCAAAAATTCAAAGAACGATAGATATTGCAGAAAAAAAGGAAGCAGAGCTTGTTATTGAAGGTCGTCATGATCCTTGTATCGTGCAAAGAGCTGTTCCAGTAATAGAAGCTGTAACCGCAATTGGAATACTCGATTTAGTGCTTTAGTAATAAAAAATTATAATTCTAAGTCAATGAATATATAGTTTTTTTATTGCAAATAGTGTATTAAGAAAGCAAAGTGTTAATTTGAATGAGTTAAGGTGCATTAAAGAAATTAAATATTTTTTAATTGTTCCTAAGTAAGGAGAAATGAAATGGCGGCTATAGATGATTATAGAAATAAGATTGATGAAATAGATAAAGAGATAACAAGACTTTTTGAAGAAAGAATGGATATAGTAATAAAGGTAGGAGAATATAAAAAACAGAATAATTTACCTGTTTTCAATAAAGCTAGAGAAGATGAAGTTATTGAGAAGAATATAGGATACCTTAATAATAAAGATTATGCCGAAGGGCTAAAACAATTTTTCATTAATATTATGAATATTTCTAAAGATTTAGAAGATAAAGAAGTAAAGGAAGATATAAGAGCTACGACTATAGATAAGTTTGAAGAAAAAAATGCGAAAAGTGACAGTAAAGTTGGCTTTTATGGTGTTGCAGGATCATTTTCAGAAGAAGCAATGATTAAGCATTTTGGTAAGAAAGATGATGCTAAGGCGTATGATGAATTTGAGGATGTATTTTTAGCAGTAAAAAATGAAGAAATTGATTATGGAGTTTTACCAATTGAAAATTCTTCAACTGGTGCTATTTCACAGGTTTACGATCTCTTATATAAGTACGGATTCTATATAGTTGGAGAAGAGTGCATTAAAATAGATCAAAATCTAATTGGGATTAAAGGAACAAAATTAGATAATGTTAAAGAAGTATATTCACATCCACAGGGGTTTGAACAAAGTACTGATTTTTTAAAAGAATATAGCAATTGGAAAAAGATACCTTTCCATAGTACTGCGGATAGTGTTAAACTTGTTAGTGATTTACAAGATATGTCAAAGGTTGCTATTGCAAGTAAAAGGGCAGCTGATATATACAATTTAAGCATAATAAAAGAAAATATAAATAATAGAAGAGAAAATTCTACAAGATTCATAGTTATATCAAAAGAATTAGAATTAAATAACAGTTGTGATAAAGTAAGTGTTGTATTTTCTCTTGAGCATAAAGCAGGTACTCTATATAAATTATTAAGACACTTTGCAGAAAATAATATAAATATGATGAAGATCGAATCAAGACCTATGGAAAATGGAGCGTGGAAATATTTCTTATATGTAGATTTTGAGGGGAATCTTGAAAATGAACAAGTTAAAAAGGCATTGAATTTAATCGAACAAAGCAGTGCGTATTTTAAACTTATTGGTGGATACAGGAAATACTGCTAAAAGGGGGGGCATTAATTTGGAATTTTACGGATTAATAGGAGAAAAGTTATCTCATAGTCTTTCACCTAAAATTCATAATACGCTTTTTAAAGATTTAAAAGTAGAAGGGGCATATAAGCTTTTTGAAGTTGAAAAAGAGAATTTAGGTAAACTTATAGAATCAATAAAGCTTCTTAAAATAAAAGGAGTTAATGTAACTATTCCTTATAAGCAAGATGTAATGGAATATTTAGATTTTATATCGGATGAAGCTAAAAAAATAGGAGCAGTAAATACTATTTATTTAAAAGATAATAAGTTATATGGGTACAATACAGATTATTATGGGTTTGGAACTATATTAAATAATAATGAGATTGTTATAAGAGATAATGTTGCGATGGTTCTAGGAAATGGTGGAGCGGCTAAGGCTGTTATTACTTACCTTTTAGATCATGGCATTAAAAAGATTTACTTAGTTTCAAGAAAAATCAAAGGGAATTCTGCAGATAAAGATGAAAGAATAGAATTTAAAACTTATGAAGAAATATCAGAGATAAAAGGTGATATTTTAATTAATACGACTCCGCTTGGCATGTACCCTAAAGTTGATGATACTCCTGTTAATGAGGATATAATAAATAACTTTAATTCATTAATAGATATAATTTATAACCCGAGGGAGACAAGGTTCCTAAAAATAGGGAAAAATTCAAATAAAAAAGTATGTGGTGGTATTGAAATGCTAGTAGGGCAAGCTATAAAGGCGGAAGAAATATGGCAGGGATGCCAATTAGACAATGAACTAACTCAAGGTTTATATTCAATATTTGAAAATGAATTTAAGTAGGTGGCACATATGAAAAACAAAGTAGTATTCATTGGAATGCCTGGATGCGGAAAGAGTACAATTGGCAGATTGGTAAGCGAAGAATTAAAAATTAACTTTATTGATATGGATAATTATATTGAAAATATGACATCTAAAACGATACCTGAACTTTTTGAACACGGAGAGAATTATTTTAGAGATTTTGAATCTTTAGCTTGTAGAGAATTAGCTAAAGAGGGAAAGGCTATAATTTCTTCAGGTGGTGGAGTAGTAAAAAGAAAAGAGAATATAGACATATTAAAAGAAGAATCGTTTATTATTTTTATTGATAGACCATTGGAAGAACTTTTAGGAGATGTGGATATATCAAAAAGACCTTTACTTAAAGAAGGTAGGGAAAAAATAATTAAGTTGTATGAAGAGCGCTATGAATTATATAGATTATGTGCAGATAAAATAATTAGAAATGATAGAGAAATTGGAAATATAGTTAATGAAATAAAAGAAGTTATTCTAGATAACTTGGAAATGAATTAAGTATATAAGATGCAATAATAAACTTATTTTTGAAATTCTAGTAAGCCAAGTACTAAACTAGAAGAAAGTGTAGAAACCCAGTTGCAATGTACATATATATGTTATGTTGAAAATCTTACATTGTAATCTTATAGAATTAATATAATTTACTATCACAACTTATGTTGAGAAAACTCGCTAACTAAATAATTTATTGTAATATACATTATAGTTAAAAAAATATAAATGCTGAAGGGAGGGAGTATTAATGAAGATAATGGTAATAAATGGGCCAAATTTAAATATGGTTGGAGTTAGAGAAAAAGGGATTTATGGAGCTAAATCTTTTGAAGATATATGTGAGTATATTAAAGAAGAAGGCAAAAAAAGAGGACATGAAATAACTTTATTTCAGAGTAATTGTGAAGGTGAAATAATTGATGAACTTCAAAAGGCATACTTTGAAAATTATGATGGGATAATAATAAATCCAGGAGCTTATACTCATTATAGTTATGCAATTCATGATGCAATAAAAGGAATAAATATTGATACAGTAGAAGTGCATTTGTCCAATGTGCATGCGAGAGAAGATTTTAGAAAGAAATCTGTAACAGCACCCGCTTGTATAGGACAGATGTGTGGATTTGGAGAAGATGGATATATATTAGCTATTAAGGCGCTAGAATTGAAAAAGATGTCTAAATAGTTTATATTATATATAGGAAGCTCGGCCTACTCTATTAGCTGAGGAGAAAGTTCTCAATTAATTTTGGAGTTGAGCTATCTATTTGTAGTACAGAAGTATAGTAGAAAAAAGAAAAGTAAAAAATTAAAAAGTAGTACAGGAGGAGATTAAGATGATAATTATTATGAACCCAAAAGCAAGTGAAGAAGATGTAAGGAAGGTAAAGGCGGTAATTGAATCAAAAGGATTAGAAGCCCATCTTTCTAAAGGAGACACATATTTTATAGTAGGAGCTGTTGGTGATACTTCAATATTAGATCCTAAAAAATTACAAGTATTAAAAGGTGTGGATAGGGTTATGAAGGTTCAAGAACCTTTTAAGAAAGCAAACAGGATATTTAAGCCTGAAGATACAGTAGTTAATATTGAGGGATCAATAGTTGGCGGTGGAAGACTTGGAATAATGGCTGGACCGTGTTCTGTAGAAAGTGAAGAACAAATTGTTGAAATCGCAAAAAGAGTAAAAGCAGCGGGAGCTAACTTTTTAAGAGGTGGGGCATTTAAACCAAGAACTTCACCTTATAGCTTTCAAGGTTTAGAGCTTGAAGGATTAAAACTTTTAAAAACAGCAAAACAGGAAACAGGACTTCCTATAGTAACAGAACTTATGTCTACTGATTACTTAGATACTTTTGTTGAAGAAGTGGATATGATTCAAATTGGTGCTAGAAATATGCAAAATTTCGATCTATTAAAGCAAATAGGTAAAACAAATAAACCAATACTATTAAAGAGAGGTTTATCTGCAACTATAGAAGAATGGCTTATGTCAGCAGAATATATCATGGCAGGTGGAAATGAAAATGTAATTCTTTGTGAAAGAGGAGTAAGAACATTCGAAACTATTACAAGAAATACATTAGATTTGCAAGCAGTTCCAGTAATTAAGAAATTATCACATTTACCTATAATTGTTGATCCAAGTCATGCAGGAGGTTATGCTTACTTGGTAGAACCAATGGCAAAAGCAGCAATTATAGCTGGGGCTGATGGACTTATGATAGAAGTTCATAATGATCCTGAAAATGCACTAAGCGATGGACAACAATCACTTACTCCAGATCAATTTGATGTGCTAATGAGTAAAGTTAAAGCTGTAGCAAAAATTGAAGATAAGCAAATCTAATTCTATATAAGGGAGCTATAGATATGAAAATAGTAGTTGTAGGTCTTGGAGTAATTGGGGGATCATTTACTATGGCTTTAAAAGAAGCTGGGTATAATGATGTTTATGGAATAGATATTAATGAAGAATCTTTAGAAAAAGCTAAAAAACTTGGATTAATAAGAGAAGGCTTCAAAAACGGAGAAGAAGTAATTAAGAGTGCAGATTTTATAATTATTTCATTATATCCTAGATTAGTTAAGCAATTTATTATAGATAATAAAAGCAATTTTAAAGATGGTGCAGTAATAACGGATGCTACTGGAATTAAAAAAATGTTTATCGAAGATATTGTAAATATATTACCGGAGAATATAGATTTTGTTTTTGGCCATCCAATGGCAGGACGGGAGAAAAAAGGAATAGATTTTGCAAGTAGCCAAGTTTTTAAAGGTGCAAATTATATTTTAACACCGGTTTCTAGAAATAAAGAAGAAAATTTAAACATGGTAGAAGATCTGATTTATAAAATTGGATTTAAAAGAGTTAAAAGAATAACTCCAGAATATCATGATGAAATGATTGGCTACACAAGTCAGCTTCCGCACTCATTAGCTGTAGCACTGGTAAATAGTGATGTTGAAGGAAGAGAAACAGGAAGTTTCATTGGAGATAGTTATCGAGACCTAACAAGAATTGCTAATATAAATGAAGATCTTTGGAGCGAACTTTTCCTTGGAAATAAAGAGAATCTATTAAAAAGCATTGAAAATTTTGAAGTAGAGTTGGATAAAATAAAAGATGCAATAAAAGATGATGACAAAGAAACTTTAAAAGAGATATTTATAAAGTCTACAAAGAGAAGAGAGAAGCTATAAATAATAGACGATATATTTGTTATATAAGATTATAACAGATATATCGTCTATCTTCTTTATTCAGTAAAACTAGACGAATGAGATTGAATTCATAGAGTGTGAATAAAAATAATATTATTTAAATGTAAATGATATAACATATTATTGATAAGTGATATATAGTGTTATATAATTGAGTACAGGAGAGTAATTTATATTAATAAAGTAAATAGCAAAATAATTATTAATATAGTTAGGGGGAGATTACAATATCGTTTTTTATAGGAATAGATATAGGTGGTACAAATTTAAGGGCAGCAGTTATATCCAAGGAGGGAGGTATAGTACAGATATTTAAAGTTGAAAACGAAGTGCAAAAGGGGGCAGCTTATAACTTAAATAAATTAGTTAATCAAATAAAGGGACAATGGAGCAGTTATGAAATAGAAAAAGTGGGAGTAGGTGCACCAGGACCATTAGATTTAAAAGTAGGTAAATTATTAAACCCTGTTAATTTAAAAGGATGGGAAAACTTTAATATAAAAGAATATCTAAGTGAGAAATTGGGATTACCTGTTCAAGTTAATAATGACGCTAATGTAGCAGGGCTTGCAGAAAGTTTAGTTGGAAGTGCTAAAGAATGCGAATCGGTATTTTATATAACGGTTTCTACTGGAGTTGGCGGCGCATTAATTATTGATAAGAAGATTATAAATGGAGCACATAGTCAAACAGCAGAAATCTACAACATGATAATAAATGAGGACAAGTATAGTCACGCAGGTACAAATAAAGGCGGACTTGAAGGACAATGTAGTGGTGTAAATATAGCTAGAATAGCATCAGAAGCATATGGAAAAACATTAAGCACAAAGGAAGTGTTTGATCTGTATAAAAGCAATGATGAAAAGGCTGTCCAGGTAATAGAAAAATGGATTAAGAATATTTCAATTGGTATAGCTAATGTGATAGCTGTAGTAGATCCAGAAACTGTAGTTATTGGTGGAGCAGTATTAATATATAATACTTACTTGCTACCTAAAATTATTGAGTGTACTAAGACTAAGGTTTCAGATCCATCTATTGTTGATATAAGAATAGCGCAAATTGGTGATAATGCAGGCCTTATTGGTGCCGCAATGTTATAGAAGAAAATACTATTTTATAAATATTTAACGTATGGAGAAAATAACATAATTTAAATAAAGAAATCTAGGAGGCATAAGATGAGTATACAATTCAAGTTCCCAGAAAACTTTTGGTGGGGATCAGCAACATCAGGTCCACAAAGTGAAGGACGATTTAATAAAAAGCATGATAGTGTATTTGATCATTGGTTTGATATAGAACCAGAAGCATTTTTTAATGGAGTAGGCCCTAATGTAGCATCAAACTTTTATAACAGCTATAAAGAAGATTTAAAATTGATTAAAGAAATAGGTTTAAATAGTATTAGAACATCAATTCAATGGACAAGATTAATAAAAGATTTTGAAACTGGAGAAGTAGATGAAGATGGTTTAAGATTCTATAATGCTGTAATAGACGAATGTATTGCAAATGATATCCTTCCAGTTATGAATCTACACCATTTTGATTTACCAGTTGAATTATATGATAAATATGGCGGATGGGAATCAAAACATGTAGTAGATTTATTTGCATTGTTTGCAAAGAAGTGCTTTGAGTTGTTTGGAGATAGAGTTAAACATTGGACAACATTTAATGAACCTATGGTTGTAGTTGAAGGTGAATATTTATATCAATTCCATTATCCAAAGATAGTTGATGGGAAAAAAGCAGTGCAAGTTTTATATAATCTAAATTTGGCATCAGCAAAGGCTATAAAAGAGTTTAAAGAATCAGATTGTAGTAAGAATGGTGGGAAGATTGGTATTATTCTTAATTTAACGCCTTCATATCCAAGATCGCAAAATGAAGAAGATGTAAAAGCAGCTAAATTCGCAGAAGATTTCTTTAACAATTCATTTTTGAATCCAGCTATAAAAGGTGAGTTTACAACAGATTTAGTTGAAGTTTTAACCAAAGATAATGTAATATGGGAATCAACAGAAGAAGAATTAGAAATAATAAAGAACAACACAATTGACTTCTTAGGTGTTAACTATTACCAACCAAGAAGAGCAAAAGCTAAGGAAGAAAAATTCGACGATTCAAAAGGTTGGATGCCTAATAAGTATTTTGACGATTATGAAATGCCTGGAAGAAGAATGAATCCATATAGAGGATGGGAGATATACCCACAATGTATGTATGATATAGCGATTAATATAAGAGATAATTATAACAACATTCCATGGTACATATCTGAAAATGGTATGGGAGTTGAAGGGGAAGAAAAATATATAAATGCAGATGGAGTTATAGAAGATGATTATAGAATAGAGTTCTATGAGGAACATTTATCATATCTTCATAAAGGGATAAGTGAAGGATCTAATTGTTTTGGTTATCATACATGGACTCCAATCGACTGTTGGTCATGGGCTAATGCATATAAAAATAGATATGGATTTATTGCTGTAGATTTAGCTACTCAAAAGAAGACAATTAAAAAATCAGGAAGATGGATTAAAGAAGTAGCAAAAAATAACGGATTTTAGATAGAAAATTATATTTAACAATCAAATGGCTGTCTCAAAACAATAATCTTGAGACGGCTATTTGAATTATATTATAACTAGATTTAAATGTAGAGGTGATTTTTCAATGAGAAAATTTATGGTTTTTGATATAGGTGGGAGCTCAGTAAAATGGTCTGTAATTAACGAAAATGGAGAATTTATTGAAAATGGGAAGTTTAATGTTCCAAGTGATAAAGAAGAGTTTTTTTCTAAGTTATCAATAACAACCAATGAAATGAAGGGAAAATTTGACGTTAAAGGAATTGCAATAAGTGCTCCAGGAGCAGTTGATAGTGAAAGTGGATTAATAGGAGGAACAAGTGCTATTCCATATATACATGGGCCTAACTTTAAAGAGATTTTAAATGAAAAGACAAATTTAAACGTTGAACTTGAAAACGATGCTAATTGCGCAGCACTTGGGGAATGTTGGCTTGGAGCTGGGAAGGACAATAAAGATTTAGCATTTGTTGTATGTGGATCGGGTATAGGTGGAGCAATAGTTAAGGATAAGAAGATTCACGGTGGCGTTCATAAGCATGGAGGAGAATTTGGCTACTGTTCAATAATCTGTGAATTAGAGGGACAACTTAAATTTGCTAGCTGGAGCAAGGTTGGATCTACCACAGCATTAGTAAGAAAAGTTGAGAAATTAAAGGGATTAGATGAAGGAAGCCTTGATGGGGTTAAAGTTTTTGACTTGTGTAATAATGGAGATGAGATAGCAATTAATGAAGTTAATAAATATTATTTTATAATGGCAGCAGGAATATATAACATTCAATATACTTATGATCCAGAAGTTATTATTTTAGGTGGAGCAATAAGTGAAAGACCAGAATATGTTGAGGAAATAAATAAGAGAATCGACATACTTATGAGCAGTTATTTGGAAGGAAAAATAAAACCAGTTTTAAAAACATGCGTATTTGGAAATGATGCTAATAAACTAGGTGCATTATGTAATTATCTTCAAAGAGAAAAAAATCTATAAATTACAGTAGTAAATTATTTATAATGACTGAGCTATCTTAAAAGGAAAGTGATTCTTAGATGCACTATTTAAAGATTGGCAATTGATCACTTTATCATTAATTTTAAAATAACTCAGTCTTCTCTTTGCTTATGATAATAGATTATCCTAAATGTTCAGTAGATTGATTATATATCTGCGTATATAATTTTATGCTATTAGTTTTTAAAAGTGGAAATACAGCTGAAAACTATAATAGTTATTCTGAGTATACTTCCTTACCTAAAACTAATACCTTTTTTATATTTATATCATCATCAAACAATATCAAGTCTGCATCATAGCCTTCCTTGATCTGCCCTTTATGATCCTCAACTTTACAATGTTTAGCGCCATTATAAGATGCCATTTTTATTACTTCATAAAGTGGTAAATTAGAGTTTTTGTATACATTTTTTACTGCTTTATCAAGGGTAAGAACAGAACCAGCTAAAGCACCATTTTTTAAACGTGCTTCACCATCATTAACAATAACATCTTGCCCTCCTAAGGAGTAGTTACCATTAGGCATGCAGCAAGCCATCATAGCATCAGATATTAATAAAACATTATCAGTACCTTTTTGTTTGTAAGCAATTCTTAAAGCTGGATATGAAATATGAATTCCATCTGAAATAGTTTCAGTTGTTATATCACTGTCAAATACAGCTCCTACTACTCCTGGATTTCTGTGAGTTAAAGGAGTCATAGCATTAAAAAGATGAGTTGCATGGCAAGCACCACATTTAATAGCTTCCATAGCCTCTTCATAAGTAGCACTGCTATGCCCTAATGAGCAGACTATTCCAATTGAGGATAAATACTTAATAAGTTCTTTAGCACCTTCAACTTCTGGAGCTAATGTTATAGATATAATAATATCCTCATAATCCTTAACTATATCATTGTAAGCTGAAACAGATGGCATCAAAATATAGTTGGGATTTTGAGCACCAATTGCTTTCGGACTTACAAACGGACCTTCTAAATGCACTCCAAGAATGTGAGCACCTTCTGAACCTTTTTCTTTTACCTTCTTAATTGCGTCTAAAGATTTTCTTATATCGTCCACAGCAACAGTCATAGTTGTAGGAGTAAAAGAAGTTGTTCCGTGTTTAATTATAGTTTTAGAAATGGTATTGATTGATTCACTGGTACCGTCCATTGTATCTGAGCCTCCTGCGCCGTGTATATGAACATCAATAAAACCAGGTGAAACATATAGACCATTTGCATCTAAAATGCTGTCTGTATCTATATTGGACGGATTTATCTCTTTAATTTTCCCATCTTCAACTAGAATTGAGCCTTGTTCTATCTTGTCTAGGTAAATTATATTACAATTTCTTATTAACATATTTCTTCTCCTTTTAAGTCAAATTTCATATATTATAGTAAGTGGACATTATCAGTTTATATATTCAGTATATAGCATGTATAAAGAATTTTTCAAGTGTATGTTGACAGAATTAAAAGAATAAATTATAATTCTTGTAGTGGTAATTACCACTTGGAAAGTATTAATTATTTAAGGAATTATAGAATTGAAAGTACTTAAAAGAAGCGTTTTAGGAAATTTTAAATTATTTGATTTATATTTTCTTTTGTGTACAAGAATAGTATAATTGTTGGGAAAACTACTAGAACTAAAAGAGGTGCACTTATGAGTACGATAAATAAAAATTCTAATATTCCTTTGTATGTTCAACTAATGAATATTCTCATTGAAAAAATAGAAAGCAGCATGGAAGAAAATGAAAAATTGGACTCCGAAAGAGAAATATGCAAAAAATATGCTGTTAGCAGAACTACAGTAAGAGAAGCATTAGATGAGTTGGAAAAAAATAATTATATTTATAAAGTTCAAGGAAAAGGAAATTTCATTTCGCCAAGAGTTGTAGAACAAGATTTAATAAAGGTATCATCTTTCACTGAGGAAATGAAAAAACGTGGAAAAAACCCGACTTCTAAATTATTAAATTTTGAGATAATGGAAGCCAACAGCAAAGTGTCTAAAAAATTAAATATAGAAAAGAACGAGCTTGTGTATAAAATCTCGAGAATAAGGATTGCGGATAACATTCCTATGATATATGAAATGACTTATTTGCCGTATGAAAGATTTAAGCAGCTTACTAAGGATATGATAGAAAAAAATCCATTATATGAGATATTAAAAAATACTTTTAATATTAATATTACATCTGCTGAAGAAGTAATAGAAAGTGTTTTAATAAACAAATTAGAAAGTGTTTATTTAGAAATACCTCAAGGGCAGGCAGGATTAAAGTTTGAAAGAATAGCATATGAGCAAAATGAGATTGTTGAATATACCATAACAATAGCGAGAGGAGATAAATATAGATACAGGGTTTGTTTAAAAAATTAACATCAAAGGAGCGTAATAATAATGAAGTTACTAGTAGTTAAAGATTATGAAGAAATGAGTGAAGTTGCAGCTAAAATATTTAAAGAGGTAATTTCTGAGAAAACAAATGCTGTCCTAGGACTAGCTACAGGAAGTACTCCTGAAGGTTTATATAAAAAGATTATAGAAATGAACAGAAATAAAGAAATAGATTTTTCTAATATAAAAACAGTAAACTTAGATGAATATGTTGGACTTGGAGGAGAAGATCCTCAAAGCTACAGATATTTTATGAATGAAAAGTTATTTAATCATGTTAATATAAATAAAGCAAATACATTTGTTCCAAATGGCTTAGCAAAAAATCTTGATGAGGAAGCTAAGAATTATGATAAAAAAGTGGATGAATTAGGTGGTATTGATATACAAATCCTTGGAATAGGTGCTAATGGCCATATTGCATTTAATGAACCAGATGATTTTTTAATAGCAGAAACTCATGTAACAGGTTTAACTAAAACTACAATAGAGGCAAATTCTAGATTTTTCAAATCTATAGAGGAAGTACCTACTAAGGCCTTATCTATGGGACTTGGTCAAATAATGAAAGCTAGAAAAATAGTATTGTTGGTAAGAGGTCAAGATAAAGCAGAAGCAATAAAAGGATTATTTAAAGGAAATATTACAACTCATAATCCTGCAACTATGTTACACATGCATAAAGATGTAACAGTAATAATAGATGAAGAAATGGCAAATGCAATTAAGTAATTGTAAAATAGGTGAAATTAAAATTTTAAACTATATTAAAATAACGGTAAGTTTTTTAATATAGTTTTTATTATTTTGAAGGAAATCAAGAATGATTTCTTTTTTTGTACAATTTATATCATATTTTAATATGAATTGTATGTTAGAGTTATGATGTTCAGCGATTTTTTTATTAGATGTATTTACCATGACTAGTAAAGTCATTATAAACAGTAGATTTTAATTGAATGAAGATACTAATAATTTATATATGTAAATATTATTTTATTGAACATATATAATTGCCTTATAATTAAACTTAATTTAAGTGTTTAATAATGTATAGAAATGATATAATTAATATATAAATGATATGATAAAGATGTATATAAGTTATACTGTAAGGAGAAAGGTGAATATAATGGCAAAATATGAGGAAATTGCTGAAGACATAAGAAATAGAATATTGAATGGTGAATATAATCCTAATGAACAGTTGCCTTTAGAAAAAGAAATGTGTGAATATTATGGGGTTAGTAGAATAACAATAAAAAAAGCTGTTGATGAACTAGTAATTCAAGGGTTAGTAATAAAGCGAAGAGGTTCTGGAACATTTGTAAAAGCTCTTGATGAAGAGGGGGTTCAGGAATTAAGTCTAGCAAAACAATTTGAAGGATTTTCAGAAGCTCATAAGGATAGAAAAGTAACATCTAAAATTATAAAATTCGAAGTAATTCACCCAACGGAAGAAATTGCAACTAAGCTAAAGATTACTACCGATGATTTTGTCTATTATGTAATAAGAACTAGATATGCGGATGATAGTCCATATGTAATTGAGTATACATATATGCCAATAGGCCTTATACCTGGCATAAAAAACGATATTTTAACGAGTTCAGTTTATGGTTACATTGAAAAAAATCTTAAACTTAAAATAAAAAGTGCTCATAGGATTATTCGAGCTATTTTACCAAATGAGTTGGAACAGGAATATCTAGAAATAGAAAATAACTTTCCAATATTGGAAGTAGAGCAGGTAGGTTTTTTAGACAATGGCCAGCCTTTTGAATTTTCAACAGCACACCATAGAAGTGATAGGATTGAATTTAGGACTGTAAGTATTAAATAAGATATAATTACGTTCATTATAATTATAATTATGGAGTTAAAATAAAATTTCAAAAATTAAATAGAAAAAAATAAGCCTAATGAAAAGTTAATTATACTTTTCATTAGGCTTATTTTTTTCAACACTTTGCTCAAACACTTCAATTAATCTTTTTTTAACTGTTGGTTTTATTTACTAATGTATATATAAATGACCAATTTAGGATGTTTTTGAATACAAACTGTTTTTTGGCATGATTATTGCTAATAATAATTACATAGAATGGAGGTGAATCTTAATGATACAAATTATTTTAGCTAGTCATGGTGATCTGGCAAAGGGAATGAAGGATACTTTGGGTATGATAATTGGAGATGTATCTATGGTTGAAGCTTTTTCATCTTATAGAAACGAAGAAGTAAACGTTAGGGAAACAGTAGAAAAAATAGTAAGAGAAAAATACATTGAAGCAGATATATTTATTTTCACAGATATTCTTGGCGGAAGCGTTAATACAGAAATGATGTCTTTAATAAAAGAATATCCTAAAATACATGTTATTTCAGGAATGAATTTACCTATAATTATTTCAGTTGCTACTCAAGCAAATGAAATTTCTGAAAGTCTATTGCAGCAGATTATTGAAGAAAGTCAGCATGGAATAGTTGACTGCAATAAATTGCTTAATGAATGTAAAAATATAAAGGAGGAAGATTTATGATTAAATTAGTAAGAATCGATCACCGTTTATTGCATGGACAAGTAGTTTTTTCATGGACAAAAAGTTTAGGGATTTCAAGAATTATTGTTGTAGATGATGAAACTGCAAATGATGAGATGAAAAAAGTTTCATTAAACTTATCAAAACCAGTTGGAGTAACTTTAAATATATTTTCGGTAAACGATATATTAGCGAGAATGTCTAAAGTTGAACAATTAAAAGATAATATTATGATTGTTTTTAGAGGTACTAAGGAAGCATTAGAGTTCTGTAAGAGCTGCTCTAGTATTAAAGAAATTAATTATGGGGGAATTGCAAATAAAGAAAATTCAAAGCAATATAGTAATGCTATTTTCCTAAATCCAGAAGAATTAGAAGATACCAAAAAGCTGAAAGCAATGGGGATTAACCTATATATGCAACAAGTTCCTACTTCAAAGAGAGAAGATTTAACTTCTAAAATATAAAAAGGAGGATCAAGAATGTTAATTAAGTCAATATTATTAGGTTTCATTGGTGTTATTTGTATTTTAGACTCTAGACTTTTAGGCAGAATGAATTTAGAAAGACCGTTAATAGTTAGTACGCTTGTAGGGCTCGTTTTAGGCGATATTCAAAAAGGATTAATGGTTGGAGCTGCTCTTGAATTAATTTCTTTAGGATTAGTAAACATAGGGGCAGCAGCACCACCAGATATGAATATGGCATCCATTATTGCTACATCTTTTGCTATTTTATCAAATGCGGATTCAGAAGCAGCACTAACTATTGCGATTCCAATTGCGGTGCTTGGACAAATGCTTGGAGTTTTAATGAGAACTATTCTTGCAAACTTAACTCATAAAGCTGACTCGTTAATTGAAAATGGGGAATATAAAAAGGCCTGTAATATTCATATTGTTTGGGGAACATTTTTGTATTCACTAATGTATTTTGTACCAATATTTTTAGCAATTTATTTTGGAACAGATTTAGTAAAAAATATTGTAGAAGTCATTCCGTCATGGATTACAAACGGTCTAAATTTATCAAGTAAAATTCTAACAGCTTATGGATTTGCTTTATTGCTTAGCACTATGCTGTCAACAAAAATGCTTCCATTTTTACTAGGAGGATTTTTCATTACAGCATATTCTAATTTAAGTGTGACTGGTGTTGCTATTTCGGCTTGTATTGTAGCATTTGTTTTGGCTGAATTTAAATTTAAAAATGAAAAAATAGTTGATGAATTAGATATTTTAGATTGATTGGAGGTATAAAAATGCAAAATATACAAAAACAAAATGATCCAAATAAATGGAAGTATATGAAGTTCTTATGGCGTTCTTGGGCAATTCAAGCTTCATGGAACTATGAAAGACAAATGAATATGGGCTTTTTATATGGAATTGCTCCTATTTTAGACAACATATATAAAGATCCTAAAGATGATGAATTAAAAAAAGAAGCTTATAAACGCCATATGAATTTTTATAATTGTACACCCCAAACAAATGCTTTTGTTTTAGGATTAAGTGCTTCAATGGAAGAACAATACTATGAAGACAAAGAAAATTTTAATCCTGAATCGATTAATGCTATGAAAACTTCATTAATGGGACCATTATCTGGAGTAGGAGACTCTTTCTTTCAAGGAACTGTACGTATATTGGCTTTTGGATTAGGTATTAATTTAGCGCAACAAGGTAGTATTTTAGGACCAATATTAGCAATAATTATTTCATTTATTCCATCATTTCTTGTTACATATTATGGTGGGAAAATTGGCTATTCAATGGGAAATAAATATTTAACAAAGCTCTATAATGAAGGGCTTATGGATAAAGTAATGTACATTTGTTCTATTGTTGGACTTATGGTTATTGGATCCATGATGGCCAGTATGATTGGAATTACAACTCCAGTGCAGTTTGGTGAAAAATTTGTTTTACAAGATGTATTAAATGGGATAATACCACAGAGTATACCGCTTGGCATAACATTCTTTATGTATTGGTTATTAAGAAAGAAAGTATCAACAGGATGGATGCTTGCAATTTGTATTCTAGGTGGAATATTATTGAGCATTTTAGGTATTTTTAAATAAATTGAAAACATTCCTTAAAAGGATGTAAATATATATAAAATAAAAATATAGGAGGGATTTATTATGAATCCAAAACAAATTATAAAAGAAATAAAAGAAAAACAAGAAGAAATTAGAAGTGTTATATTTGTAGGATGTGGAGCTTCAAAAGCAGAATTATATCCAGCAAAATATTTTTTAGAAAATAATTCGAAAAATTTACGTGTTAGTCATTATACTGCTAACGAATTCAATTATGGTACAATAGCTTCATTAGATAAAACTGCAATTGTTATATCCGCTTCACTTGGCGGTAGTACTCCTGAAACAGTACAAGCTAATGCTAAGGCTAAAGAATATGGTGCACATGTAATATCCTTAACTCGTGCAGAGAATTCGGCTCTTACAAAAGATGCTGATTATGTTATCTGTCATAGATTTGCTGAAAGCTATGGCGCAAAATTAGAAAAGATGGGTTATGCGCTTGAACTTGCAGTGGAGATATTAGAGCAATATGAAGGATATAAAGATTATGAAGATGCACAGGTTGCTTTCAGCAAGATATATGATTTAGCAGATTCAGCGGCAAAATCAGCGATAGCAGATGCAAGGAAATTTGCTGAAGCTTATAAAAATGATTCAATGATTTACTTAATGAGCAGTGGTGCAACCGCTGAAGTTGCTTATTCAACATCAATTTGTTTAATGATGGAAATGCAATGGATCAATTCAGGAAGTTTCCATTCAGGAGAGTTTTTCCATGGACCATTTGAAATAGTAGATAAAGATGTACCATTTATTTTATTAATGAATGAGGGAAGCACTCGTCCAATGGATGCCCGTGCGTTAACATTCTTAAAGCGTTTTGAAGCAAAAACAACAGTTGTTGATGCTTTAGATTATGGATTATCTTCAGTTATCCCAAAAACAGTTATTGATTATTTTAATCCAATGTTAATTACAGCAGTATTCCGTGTATATGCTGAAGAACTTTCTTATGCACGTCAGCATCCACTAACTAAAAGAAGATATATGTGGAAATTAGAATATTAAAATAAAGTTTACGTTAAACGTATGTTATCAGGTTCTACTTATAATCCTAAATACAAAAAAATGACTCAGGTAAGGAAATCGAATATTTTTCGATTTCTTTGCTTTAGGCAAATTTAAAAATAATAAATATATTTTAGTCTATTTTTAGCTATCCTATATAGGTAATTATCTTAAGAGGCCTACTACTATGGGGAGTAGTACATTTTTATTAAAAGTATGCATAATATTTTGGAATTATTATTTTTTCATATGCCTTATTCTAAATGTATGTTATAAAATAATAAGGTTAACTTTTATTAACTAAGGGGGCATTCAGAATGGCAATAGATATATCTAATTATTTAAAAGAGGCTACCAAGGAATTTTCTAAAGATAATATAAAAGAATTTTCGGCCAATTCAATTGCTGAAAAAGTAGAGCTTAGTAGAAGTACAGTAAGTAGTTATCTTAACAAAGAAGTAAAACAAGGCAGGATTATAAAAATTAAAGAGTATCCAGTAATTTTTTTATATAAAGAAACTTTCTCTAAATTATATTTTACCCCAACACAGGCTGAATATAATACTTTAGATGAATTATGGAAAGAAAATTCAAACGTTAGAAAAACAGATATATGGAGTAATGTAATTGGGGCAAAAGGAAGCTTAAAAGAACAAATTGAACAAATAAAGACAGCAGTGCTTTATCCAGAAAATGGTCTTCCTATAATGCTTTTAGGTTCAAGTGGTTCTGGAAAAACATATCTGGCAAAATGTATTTATGATTATTGCTTGGAAGAAAAATTAATAAATCCCAAGTCCTCATTTATTTCTTTAAATTGTGCTCAATATTATCATAATCCAGAATTGTTATCAAGTTTATTATTTGGTTATACAAAAGGTGCATTTACAGGAGCAGATAAAGATAAAAAGGGGCTTCTTGAAAGCGCTGATGGTGGAGTTTTATTTCTTGATGAAGTGCACAGACTAACAGAAGAAGGCCAAGAAAAGCTTTTTACATTTATGGATTCAAATGAGTATTCTCCCATTGGTGATAATAGTATAAAAAAGGAAGCAAAAGTACGGTTAATTTTTGCAACTACGGAATCTATCCAATCTACTTTCTTACCTACTTTTATTAGAAGACTTCCTGTTATTGTTAATATTCCAAGTTTTGCAGAAAGACCTCAACAAGAAAAAATTCACCTAATAGATAGTTTCTTTTTAAAAGAAAGTGAAATCTTGAAACATACTATTAAGGTTACAAAGCAGGTAATTTCCTTTTTGCTTTTTAGTAATTATGAAGGAAATGTAGGGAAAATTAAAAATATTGTAAAATACAGTTGTGGAAGCAGCTATGCTAAGAGGAAAGATCAAGAGATTATTAAAGTTCGCATTGGAGATTTACCGATTGGAAATGAAAATCAATTAAAGGAGAGTTTATATCATCAAATATCAAGTAGATATCAGGATAGGATTTATGATTATCTGCACCCAGAACTATTGAATATTAATAGTGATGAAGAGAAAAACATTAAAAAAACATATTTTGAATTTGTTGAAGGATTTAAACAGGTTGAGTCCGGAGAAATTATGTTTGATCATTATACTAAAGAGATGGTCAAAAATGTGAATTTATTACTTGATGAATTAACATTTAATACAGAAGTAACCAACAATCAATCATTTTTTTCTGTATTAACATTTAATATAAAATCTACTTTTAAATATATGGAAGAAAATTATGGATTTGAACAGGATGGAAATAAAATTCTTTCAATAGCATATTTGCTTTATTTTAAGGAAGAGCAAGAAATTTTAATTAATCATCCTGATTGGAATAGTATTCGCCCAAAAATTATAAATTTCATTGAAAGTTATATGAAGAATATTTTATGGCTTTCCAGGCGTATGCTTACACATTTGAGTGAACGCTTAGACTTTCAGGTTCTTGATGAAGATTTGATTTTTATTTCATTTTATCTAAAAAGCATGAATATACAGAGCCTGAAAAATGAAATTAAAAGTATTGTTTTAGCTCATGGCTACTCTACAGCAAGTAGTATGGCGAATGTAGCTAATAGGATGTTAAGGAAGAACTTTTTCCAAGCTATTGATATGCCTATTGATACTACAATTGATCATATAGAGGAGAAAATATTAGATTTTATTGATAATAACAGTACAGAAAATGGACTTATCTTGTTAGTTGATATGGGATCACTTTTTGATCTTAGAAATCGTTTGGAAAAGAAGATTAAAGGTCCGTTATTATTAATTGATTTTGTCTCAACACCATTGGTATTAGAAATTGGAAGTATGCTTTTACAAGATAAAAATATTATCGAAATTAATGATCAGATTTTAAAGAATGTACAAATTAATAAACAATTAGTTTATCCAGTTGAAAAAAAGAAAAAAGCTATTTTAACTTGTTGCTATACAGGTATGGGAAGTGCAATTCAAATCCAGGATATATTACAAAAGAGCTTAAAGCATGAGGACCCTTCTTTTGTAATTATGTCATACGATTATCATAAGCTGTATCAAAATAAACAAAAGGAATTGCCATTTCAAATGTATGATGTACTGGCTATCGTAGGAACTGTAGATCCAAAAGTTGAAGGAATTCCATATATAGGATTGGATCATTTGATTGGTGGGGAGGATATTGATTCATTCATTAATATATTAAGGTGCAATTTCAATATAGATGAAGAGCAGTTGAAAAAAGATTTGGTATTTAATTTTTCTATAAAGAAAATAATTGAGAAGCTAACAATTTTAGATGTAAATAAAGTACTCAATTTTGTACAAGATGCAGTTGATAAAATGGAAGAAAAACTAGGGCTTAAAATGTCTAATAATAAAAGATTCTTACTTTATCTTCATGCATCCTGTATGGTAGAGAGAATTTTAAGAAAAGAAGATGTTGACATGCAGGAAGATATTAAGGAATTTGTGCAAAGAGAAAAAAGAAAGATAGATATTATAAGGTATGCATTCAGTGAAATTGAAAAGGAATATACAATAAAGATATCAGATTTAGAAATTAGATTAATTTTTGATATTGTATTGAGCGATTAATTTGGGAGGAAAGAAATTGAAACAAGCAGTAATTTTTGATATGGATGGAGTTTTAGTGGATACTGAAAGTTTTTATTTTAAAAGAAGGATGAAATTCTTTGATGATTTAAAAATAGAACCAGCTACAAGAAAAATTGAAGATTTCATTGGATCAACAAACGGGATGATATGGGAAAGGTTAGTGCCTGATGATGATGAAAAACGTAATATTTTAAAAGAAGAATATTCAAAGTATTGTAAGGAACATGAAGTTTGTTTTCAAGAAATATTGAATCCTTCAGTTAAAGAAGTGATTAGGGAATTAAAAGATAGAAATCTCAAAATAGCTATTGCATCATCTTCAGAAAGAAAAGAAATTTTAAGGATGGTAGAAGAATGTGGAATTGCCAGTTGTATTGATTTTGTAATTAGTGGTGAAGAGTGTGTGCAAAGCAAACCAGATCCAGAGATCTACATTAGAGCTATAAAAGCATTAGAATTATTGGAAACAGAAGTTCTAGCAGTAGAAGATTCGGCATTAGGAATTCGAGCAGCAAAAGCAGCAGGGGTAACAGTTGCAGCTTTAGAGCCAAGAGATTACTACATAGATCAGTCAGAAGCCGATTGTAAAGTAAATGATTTGATTGAAATAATTTCTGAAATTTAAATGGAAAGACTTTTGCAAATTAGTATTACAAAGTATATAAGTGATGATTATCTTAGAATTGGGTATTACTATAAATGATTTTAGAAAAAGTTAGAGAAGATATATATGAAATAAGTGGTAAGGGTTTTGTAAATGTATAATAAGAAGATTCATGAAAGAGATAGCAGATTAAAAACTGCTATCTCTATTTTTCATTAGTTACTATAAGTTCAATATTATAATTATGAAAATAGTCTGCATACTTTTCTGGAGGACAATCATTGGTTATCATATAATCAATATCTTTTATATCACAAAACGTCATCAAAGATACAACATCAAATTTTGAGGTATCAGCTAATAAAAAACATTTAGAACTTTTAGATACTGCTGCTTTTTTTATTTTATACTCGTCTGGAGAGGTATTGGTGACACCGTTTTCGAGTGAAATTCCAGTACAAGCCATGAAACATTTATTTAAGTTATAAGCTGATAAAATATCAGGAGCAGTTAAGCCAGTAAAGGAAGATGTTTTTCTAGTTAGTTTTCCAGAAAGACAAATTATTTCGATATTTTCATATGGAATTGCTTGGACTATAACATTTAAGTTATTTGTAAAAACAGTAATGTTTTTCTTGTCTTTTAAATATTCAATCATATTAAAAGTTGTTGTACCTGAATCTATAAAAATAGAATCACCATCTTCAACAAATTGTGCTGCTTTTTCGGCGATAGATGATTTGGCAAAATTATTTTTTATAGTTCTTTCTTCGAAGGACAAAAGTTCTTTATTATTATTGTTTATTGTTACTCCACCATAAACCTTTTTTATTATCCCTTTATCAACTAAAGTGTCTATATCTCTACGAATTGTATTTTTTGACATCTTAAATTCTTCGCATAGTTTATCAATAGAGATAGTTTTATGCTTATATATGTATTTTTCTATTAAATCAATTCTTTTAGAACGCATTAAAATTCACTCCTATAAGTCAAAATAGAATTACTATTATTAATTTAATATTATAAACCAAAGAATTTAAAAGTGAAAGCAATTACAGAATTTAATTTTATATTTAGAAAAAAGTTACAAAATCAATATGTAATTATTGACAAGTGATAAAAACATATTTATAATTAAATCATAAAGTAACAATAAGTTAATCAAAAAGTAATCAATAGTTAATCAAAAGTTAGTGAGGTGACTAAAATGTCAAATGAGTTCATGATGCCGAAGAAAATATTAACAGGAGGGAAAGCTCTCATCAATAGTAAAGAATATCTAAAGTTATTAGGTAAGAAAGCGTTAATCGTTACTGATAGCGTTATGGTCAGTTTAGGAAACGTAAAAATGTTAACTAACATATTAGAGGAAGAGAAAATTTATTACAAAATATATAGTGATATAAATGGTGAGCCAACTGATTTAATGGTAGAAAAGGGGGTAGAAATATTTAAAGAAGAAAATTGTGATTTTCTTATAGCTATTGGAGGAGGAAGCCCAATAGATTCGGCGAAAGCCATTGCAATGATGACTAGTAATGCCGGGAAGATATCAGACTATATGGGAAAACAGATAACAAATCAATTATCCAAAGTGGTTGCAATACCAACTACAGCAGGAACTGGATCAGAAGCAACTCAATTTACGATAATCTCAGATACAGAAAATGATGTAAAGATGCTTATAAAGGGAAGTTCATTACTTCCGACGTTAGCGATAATAGATCCTATATTTACAATGACAGCTCCAGCAAAAACTACAGCAGCAACAGGAATAGATGCGTTAACACATGCAATTGAAGCATATACATCAAAAAAATCTCAACCACTTTCTGATGTATTTGCAATTTCTGCTGTAAAAAGAATATTTAAATATTTACCTATAGCATTTAAAGATCCTAAAAATGAAGAAGCACGTACTCAAATGTCTATTGCGGCATTAGAAGGAGGAATTGCTTTTAACAATTCATCTGTAACAATAGTGCATGGAATGAGCAGACCAATAGGTGCATTATTTCATGTGGCACATGGAATATCTAATGCAATGTTGTTGAAGGAATGTCTTACATTTGTACTAGACGGTGCTTACTCTAGATTTGCTGAACTTGCCAGAAATATAAAAATTGTTAATGAGGAAACATCAGATGAAATTGCTTCAAAAGAATTTGTTGATGCTGTAAACGGTTTGTGTAAGGAGCTTCAAATACCTTCATTAGAAGAGTATGGAATAGACCGGGACAAGTTTTTCGATAATTTAGATAAAATGGCTGATGATGCAATTGAAAGCGGTAGTCCAAGCAATACAATTAAAAATATTACACATGAAGATATTGTTTCTATATATAAAGCACTCTGGAGGTAAATGAAATGCCATTAGTAGATATGAGGGGACTTTTAAAAAGTGCTTTAAAAGAAAATTATGCAGTTGGAAGTTTTAGCGTTGCTAATATGGAAATGGTTATTGGAGCTATAAAAGCAGCAGAAGAATTAAAATCTCCAATTATACTTCAAATAGCTGAAGTAAGATTAAAATATTCACCTTTAGAACTTATTGGTCCAATGATGGTAAAAGCTGCTGAAAACTCAAAAGTGCCAGTAGCAGTACATTTTGATCATGGAGCTACAATTGAGAATGTAAAGAAGGCTTTAGATTTAGGATTTACATCAGTAATGATCGATGGATCACATTTAGAGATTGAAGAAAATATAAAAATAACTAATAAAATATCAAGCATGGCGAAATTATATAATGCATCAGTTGAAGCTGAAATTGGACATGTTGGTGGCAGTGAAGATGGAAGTAAAGAAATAGAGATTCAAGTCACTAAGTTAGAAAGTGCTAAAAAGTTTTTTGAAAATACAGAAATAGATGCTTTGGCTGTAGCAATAGGCAACGCTCATGGAGTATATAGTGGAGAGCCTAATTTGAGGTTTGACGTACTTAAAAATTTACAAAATAACATACCAATACCGTTGGTTTTGCATGGAGGATCTGGAATATCAGCGGAGGATTTTAAAAAGTGTGCGACAATGGGAATAAAAAAAATAAATATTGCAACAGCTACATTTAATTTAGTTAAGAAAAGCGTAAAAGAATTAAACAAGAGATTAGAAGATTATGATTATTTTAAATTACATGAAACAGAGATTAAGGCTGCCTACGAAAATGTTAAAAAGCATATAGAAATATTTGGAAGTTCAAATAAGCATAAGGAGGAACTATAAATGGAATATATTAAATTTGATAAAGCAAGAAAAATGGATATAGTACCCATAGGAAGAGTCGCAATTGATTTTAATCCTATAGATATTAACAAGCCTTTATCTGAAAGTAGCACTTTTAAAAAATATTTAGGAGGATCACCAGCTAATATTGCAGTTGGACTTGCAAGATTAGGTAAAAAGATTGGATTCATTGGCAAAGTATCAAAGGATCAGTTTGGAGAATTTGTTGTTAATTATTTCGATAATGAAGGGATAGATACATCTCAAATAAAGTATTCAAAGAATGGAGAAAATTTAGGATTAACTTTTACTGAAATAGCAAGCCCAACAGAGAGTAGTATATTAATGTATAGACAGGGAATTGCGGATTTAGAATTGAATGTTGATGAAATCGACGAGGAATATATAAAAAATACTAAGGCAATAGTGATATCAGGGACAGCTCTTGCCAAAAGTCCATCAAGAGAAGCAGCATTGAAAGCGCTGGAATTAGCTAAAAGGAATAATACAGTTGTAATATTTGATGTGGATTATAGAGCTTATAATTGGAAAAATAGTGATGAAATAGCTATATACTATTCGATTGCTGGAAAACAAAGCGATATTATAATGGGCTCACGAGAAGAATTTGATTTAATGGAAAAATTAATTACTAGAGAGAAAAATTCAGATGAAGAAACAGCGAAAAGATGGTTAGATTACGGAAACAAAATAGTAGTAATTAAGCATGGTAAAGAAGGATCTACTGCTTACACTAGTGATGGAAAGTCATACAATATAAAGCCATTTCCGGTTAAGCTACTTAAATCATTTGGTGGTGGAGATGCTTATGCATCAGCATTCCTATATGGTTTATTAGAAGGATGGAGCATTATAGATTCATTAGAATTTGGAAGTGCATCAGCAGCAATGTTAGTGGCTAGTCATAGTTGCTCGCAAGATATGCCTACAGTGGAAGCAATAAGAAATTTTATAAAAGAAGAAAAAGAAGAATATGGTGATATGGTAGCTAGAGCTTAAGAGGAGGAGTTAATATGGTTTATAATTTGGATAGATTGGAAAATGGCGAGAATATATTATGTCAAATTAATGGTAAAAATAAAGAAATGTTAATGGATGTAACGGTAGAAAAATTAGAAAAAAATCAAAGAAGAGAATATCTAAAAAGTGATAAGGAAATAGCTGTTTTACTTCTGACAGGACAAGTGAAAATAAATTGGCTTGAAAATTCTAAGTCTATTGAAAGAAAATCAGTATTTGATGATGATCCATGGTGCTTACATGTACCTAAGAATGTTGGAGTTACTGTTGAAGCCAGTGAAGATAGTGAGATATTAATTCAAAGCACTGAAAATTTGGGATTTTTTGAACCAAAGTTATATTCACCAAGTGAATGTAAGAGTGAAATCTTTGGAGAAGGGACTTGGAATGGTACCGCTAGAAGAGTGGTAAGAACAATATTTGATTATAAAAATGCACCGTATTCCAATATGGTTATTGGAGAAGTTATAACATATCCAGGAAAATGGTCAAGCTATCCTCCTCATTACCATCCCCAACCAGAAGTTTACTTTTATAAGTTCGATAAACCACAAGGATTTGGATTGTGCTTAAATGGAGATAAAGCATACAAGATTCTAGATAATAGCTTTGCAACAATAATTGGGGGAGATGTACATCCGCAAACATCTGCTCCAGGATATGCAATGTATTATTGTTGGATGATTAGGCATCTAGAAAATAATCCTTGGAAAGATAGAATAGATGTAGATGAACATAAATGGCTTTGGAATAAGAATGCTAAAATATGGCCTGAGGAGTAAAGGGAGGTAAAGAGATGAATTCTATTAAAATGACAACAGCTCAAGCACTAGTAAGATTTTTAAATAATCAATACATTTTATTTGATGGGAAAGAGGAACGATTTATTGATGGAATCTTTACTATATTTGGGCATGGAATAGTTTTAGGACTTGGACAAGCACTTGATGAAGATCCAGGAAACTTAAAAGTTTATCAAGGAAGAAACGAACAAGGAATGGCACATGTTGCATCAGCTTTTGCTAAACAAAATAATAGAAGAAAGATAATAGCATGCTCAACATCAATAGGACCAGGAGCAGCTAATATGGTTACAGCAGCAGCTACTGCAACAGTTAATAATATTCCATTACTTATGTTTCCAGGAGATTCATTTGCTAGCAGACAGCCAGATCCTGTACTTCAACAAATCGAACAATCTTATAATATGGGAATTACAACTAATGATGTATTTAAGCCAGTATGTAAGTATTGGGATAGAGTTTCTAGACCAGAGCAATTAATGTCTGCAATTATTAATGCAATGCGAGTTCTTACAGATCCATCAGATACTGGAGCTGTGTGCATAGCATTACCGCAAGATGTTCAAGGTGAAAGTTTTGACTTCCCAGAATATTTCTTTAAAAAACGTATTCATAAAATAACAAGACCGATAGCTGTGGATGAAGAGTTTAAAGAATGTGTTGAATTAATAACTAAGAGAAAGAAACCAATAATAATTTGTGGTGGTGGTGTTAGATATTCAGAAGCTGGAGAAGTACTTGAAAGATTTGCAGAAAAGTTTAATATTCCAATAGGAGAAACGCAAGCAGGAAAAAGTGCTATAAGAGGAAGTCACCATATGAATTTAGGTGGAATAGGAGTAACAGGAAATTTGGCTGCAAATACAATTGCTAAAGATGCAGATTTAGTAATAGGAATAGGAACAAGATTCTCGGATTTTACGACATCATCTAAATCTTTATTTAAAAATCCAGAAGTAGATTTTATAACAATAAATTTATCAAAATTTCATGCAAGTAAATTGGATTCCAATAAGATGGTTGGTGATGCTAAAGTTTGTATTGAGAAACTTAGTAATTTATTAGAAAAAGAAAATTATGTTTCATCATATGAAGATGAGATTAAAAATGCAAAACAAGCATGGAGAGAGGAGATGGATAGGTTAATTAATATAAAATATGGAAAAGATTTCACTCCAATTATAAAATCAAGAAATGAAAGAAGCCTGGAAGAATTTAAAGAATTAACTAGCGGAGTTATTACTCAGACATCAGCTCTAGGATTGATTAGAGAATGCATTGATGATAATGCAATTGTAGTGGGTGCATCAGGAAGCTTGCCAGGGGACCTTCAAAGAATGTGGGAAACTGATTCTAGAAATTCATATCATATGGAATATGGGTACTCCTGCATGGGATATGAAATAGCTGCAAGTCTAGGGTGTAAAATTGCGGAACCTAGCAAAGAAGTCTACTCACTAGTTGGTGATGGAAGTTACTTAATGTTACATTCAGAACTTATTACTTCATTGCAAGAAGGTAAGAAGATAAATGTATTATTATTTGATAATTGTGGATTTGGATGTATTAATAATCTACAAATGTCTAATGGAATAGGGAATCTTGCTACAGAGTTTAGATACAGAAATAACGACACAGAAGAACTTAATGGAGGTTTAATTCCTATAGATTTTGCTAAGGCAGCAAGTGGATACGGAGTGAAAACATATACAGCTAAGACTTTAGAGGAATTAAAAGTTGCATTGAGTGATGCAAAAAAACAAAAAATTTCTACTTTAATTGATATTAAAGTTTTACCAAAAACCATGACTGATGGATATGAATCATGGTGGCATGTAGGATTAGCTGAAGTATCAGAAAAAAAATTTGTTAATGAAGCTTTTGAATATGGTCAAAATCAACTTAAAAATGCAAGAAAATATTAAAGGAGAGATAATTTATGTTAAAGGTTGGAATTATTGGTGCAGGAAGAATTGGAAAAGTTCATGGAGAAAGTATTTCAAAGTATGTTAAAAATGCAGAGGTAAAAGCTATAGCAGATGTATTTTTAAATGAAGCTACAATAAATTGGGCAAGAGAAATTGGGATTCAAGGTGTATATAAAGATTATAAAAAGATACTAGAAGATCCAGAAATAGATGCTATTCTTATATGTTCATCTACAGATACTCATTCAAAAATCTCTATAGAAGCAATAAGAGCAGGTAAGCATGTATTTTGCGAAAAGCCAATTGATCATGATTTGGCAAGAATTAAAGAAGTGATAGATGAACTTAATAAATCAAAGGTTAAATATCAAGTGGGTTTCAATAGAAGATATGATCATAATTTTAAAGCCATAAGAAATGCGGTTGTGGAAGGGAAGATTGGAGAACCACATGTTCTTAAAATAACTTCAAGAGATCCTGAACCACCTTCAATTGATTATGTAAAGGTATCAGGAGGAATATTTTTAGATATGACAATTCATGATTTTGATATGGCAAGATATCTTTTAGGTAGTGATGTGGTAGAAGTTTATGCAGCTGGTAATGTTCTAGTTGATAATGCAATAGGAGAAGCAGGTGATATTGATACAGCTATTATAACTTTAAAAATGGCCAATGGAGCAATGGCAGTTATAGATAATTCAAGGCAGTCGTCTTATGGATATGATCAAAGAGCTGAAGTATTTGGATCTCTTGGTCAAGTGTCTGTGGGCAATGATAGTATTTCAAAGGCTGTGATATCAACTAAGGATGGAGTTACATCTGAAAAGCCATTGTTTTTCTTCTTAGAAAGGTATATGCAGGCGTATGCAGATGAAATTACAGAATTCATAGACGCAATTGTTAACAATAGAGATATTTCAGTAAGTGCAGATGACGGATTAAAAGCTGTGTTAATAGGAGAGGCTGCAACTAAATCATTAAAAGAGAATAGACCAGTTAGGATATCAGAAATAATATATTAGAATTTTGGAGGAGATTGTTATGCTTAATACTGAAAAAGTGAAATTAGGAATTTGTCCAATAGGATGGACAAATGATGATATGCCTGATTTAGGAAAAGAAAATACATTTGAACAAGCCGTAAGTGAAATGGCTCTTGCAGGATTCAAAGGCACTGAAGTAGGAAATAAATATCCCAAGGATGTAAATGTTTTAAAAAAAGCATTAGACATAAGAAATCTTCAAATAGCAAGTGCTTGGTTTAGTTCATTTTTAACTACTAAGCCTTATGAAGAAACTGAAAAAGAATTTATAGATCATAGGGACTTCTTACATGAAATGGGTGCAAAAGTTATAGTAGTATCAGAGCAAGGGCACAGTATTCAAGGGGAAATGGATACCCCAATATTTGATGGAAAATATTATTTTAATGAAGAAGAGTGGAAACTATTAGCTGATGGTCTTAATAAGCTTGGAAGGTTAGCAGAAGATAAAGGAATGAAAATTGTTTATCATCATCATATGGGGACTGGAGTACAAACCACTGATGAAATTGATAAATTGATGAGTATGACTGATGAAAATTTAGTATATTTGTTATTTGATACAGGTCATTTGGTTTATTCAGGAGAGAATCCAATTGCAATATTAAATAAATATGCTAATAGAATTAAGCATGTGCATTTAAAAGATATAAGAGCAGATGTTTTAGAAAAAGTCAAGAAAGAAAAAATGAGTTTTTTAATGGGAGTAAGAGAGGGTTCATTCACTGTTCCAGGAGATGGATGTATAGATTTTGAGCCAATATTTAAGATATTGGATGAAAACAATTATGAAGGCTGGATATTAGTTGAAGCAGAACAGGATCCAGCAATTGCAAACCCATTTGAATATGCAATAAAAGCTAGAAAATACATTAAAGAAAAAACAAAATTTTAAAATTAAAATTCATAAAAGATTTCAAATGAACAAAATCTATTAAGTTTGGTAACTAGTATTTCTTAGAAAAGAGTGTGCAATATATCTAGTTACCATACTAATGATAGGTATAAGTTACTAATATATTGAAATCAGAATAAAGCATTTATAAATATATTAAGAAAAACAGTATTAATATGAAAAAATAAATTATAAAAGTATTTGTGTAATTCTGAATGATTCTAATTATTTAAAGTAGATAAGGAGGAATTAGAATGGAGCAAGGTTCTTATAACATTAAGAAAAAAAGTAATTTAAGGAAAATACAAATTATATCAACATTTGGGGGTTTACTATTTGGATATGATACAGGTGTGTTTAATGGAGCATTAAGTTTCATGAAACGACCAGATCAATTAAATTTGACACCTATGAATGAAGGGCTTGTTACAAGTATATTAACATTAGGTGCAGCATTTGGTGCAATAATTGGCGGACGTCTATCTGATAAATATGGTAGAAAAAAGATAATAAGAATGTTAGCTATTATATTCTTTTTTGCAACTATAACTTGTTCAATTGCACCTAATGCAAATATTATGATTGTTTCTAGATTCGTTTTAGGGTTAGCTGTAGGAGGGGCATCAGTTATTGTGCCAACATTTTTAGCAGAATTGGCACCTATGCACCTAAGAGGAAGTATAGTATCTAAAAATGAAATGATGATTGTAACTGGACAATTAGTAGCTTATGTTATAAATGCTGTATTAGGAAACCTTTTTGCAGATAATTCTGGTGTATGGCGTTATATGATAGTACTTGCTACTATTCCAGCAATTGTATTGTGGTTTGGAATGATGGTACTTCCTGAAACACCAAGATGGTTAGCATCTAATGGAAAAACAGCAAAAGCATTAGAAGTTCTAAAACAGATTCGTGATAAAGCAGAGGCAGAAGCGGAATTAGAAGAAATAAATAAGAATATTGAAGCGGAAAAGCATTTAGACAAGGCATCATTTGCTGATTTATCTATTCCTTGGATCCGTCGTATTGTTTTAATTGGAGTTGGAATAGGTATTACACAACAAATTGCTGGAATTAATATAATGATGTATTATGGAACATCAATTTTGGAACAAGCTGGATTTGGTACAAAGGTGGCATTAATTGCTAACATAGGAAATGGGTTGATGTCTGTTATAGCAGCTATATTTTTTGTAAAATGTGTTGGTGATAAATATCCTCGTAGAAAGTTATATTTACTTGGAATAACTGGAACTACTATAGCTATGACAGCGTTATCTGTTGTTACAAACGTTTTACAAGGTTCATCTATGCTTCCTTTTGTTGTAATAATGTGTACTATTGTTTATATAGCTTTCTTCCAAGCCTTTCTTGGACCATTAACTTGGCTATTAATATCAGAAATTTTCCCATTAAGATTAAGAGGTTTTGGAATGGGAATATCAGCATTTGCTTTATGGGTAGCTAACTTTATAGTAGGTTTTGTATTCCCTATATTATTAGCAAGATTTGGTTTATCAGGAGCATTCATAGTGTTTATAGGATCGTCAATTATAGGAGGTATATTTATCTATAAATGTGCACCGGAGACATATGGTAAATCATTGGAGGAAATAGAGCAGTCATTTAGAAAATATAAGAATGATGATTTTGTTGAAGAAAATATAGAAGCTAGGTTGTAGC
Source organism: Clostridium beijerinckii (assembly GCF_018223745.1). Classification (NCBI taxonomy): domain Bacteria; kingdom Bacillati; phylum Bacillota; class Clostridia; order Eubacteriales; family Clostridiaceae; genus Clostridium; species Clostridium beijerinckii. The sequence continues at coordinate 5,070,626 of NZ_CP073653.1, read as the reverse complement.
AATATACTTTGGGAATCATTAGTGCAAAAATAATTAATGATGTATGCATTTGAAATAATAAACAAACGTAGTTAAAGTCTGTTTCTATGAAAACCTTTAACTATAAAGTGATGAGTGATGAATATATGTTGCGATATTAAATTTATAGTTAAGAATCTAGTAAGCTAAAGTTTAATTAAGATTAAAGTTTAAAAATTTAATTCCACCATATAAATTATATCGAAAACAAAAAATATTAATTATAAAAGATATTAATATAAATACAATATATCTTGAAGGGGGAATATTAAATGGAAAATATTAAGGTAAAGGAAGAAAATGGGATATCAGTGATTTGTATTGATAGACCTAAGTCACTTAATGCATTAAATACACAAACACTCAAGGAACTAGGACAAGTAATAAATGATATATCAGAAAGAAAGGATATATATACTGTTATCATAACAGGATCAGGAGAAAAGGCTTTTGTAGCTGGAGCAGATATAACAGAAATGAAAAGTAAAAGTGCAATAGAGGGAAGAGAGATGGCTAAGCTAGCTCAAAAGGTATTTTCTAATATTGAAAATATGCCACAAGTTGTTATAGCTGCTGTAAACGGTTATGCATTGGGTGGAGGATGCGAATTATCAATGGCGTGTGATATAAGATTAGCTTCTACCAATGCTAAATTTGGACAACCGGAAGTTGGATTAGGAATAATTCCAGGTTTTGCGGGAACTCAAAGGCTACCAAGATTAGTTGGAAAAGGAATAGCTAAAGAACTGATATTTACTACAGATATGATAGATGCAAAAGAAGCTTATAGAATTGGTCTTGTTAATAAAGTTTACGAACCAGAAGAACTAATGGAAAAAACTATTGAGTTAGCTCAAAAAATAATGAAAAAAGGATTATTTGCAGTAAGCTTGGCTAAATCAGCAATAAATAATGGCTTAAATATGGATACTGAATCAGCCTATGCATTTGAAGCAAACCTATTTGGATTATGTTTTTCAACTGATGATCAAACAGAAGGAATGAGTGCATTTATAGAAAAAAGAAAGGCTCTATTTAAAGGATGTTAAAAGATTAAGACGCTAGGACAGTTAATTAATCTTGAAAGGACTGAATATAGGTGAGAAAAGTAAAAGTTTTAACAAGTCGCGAAGCAGTACAAATAGTGAAGGATGGAGATGTGTTAGTAACTGGCGGATTTGTTGGTAGTTGTGCACCTGAAACTCTTAGTTGTGCTTTAGAAAAACGTTTCATTGAAACAAATCATCCGCAAAATATAACTTTATTTCATGCAGCAGGACAAGGCGATAGTAAGGGGAAAGGTTCAGATCATTATGCCCACGAAGGCTTACTTAAGAGAGTGGTTGCAGGTCATTATAATTTAGCACCGAAAATTGGAAAGTTAATTAATGAAAATAAAATAGAAGCTTATAATCTACCACAAGGGACAATTTCTCAATTATTTAGAGATATTGCGGGAAAAAGAATTGGGACAATAACTCACGTTGGATTGAATACATTTGTGGATCCAAGAATTAGTGGTGGAAAATTAAATGAAAAAACAAAAGAAGATCTAGTAAAGCTAATAAATATAGAAGGTGAAGAAAAATTATTATACAAATCAATTCCAGTTAATGTCTGCTTCTTAAGAGGATCTTTTGCAGATGAATACGGTAATGTATCATTAGAAAAAGAAATAGCTACACTTGAGGATACGTCAATAGCCCAAGCTTGTAAGAATAATGGCGGAAAAGTAATAGTTCAAGTAGAAAAAGTAGTTGAAGCAGGATCTTTAGACCCACGTCTTATAAAAATTCCAGGTATATATGTAGATGCGGTTGTAATCTCAACTCCCGAAGAGCATGAACAATCCTTCGAATGCCCATTTAATCCAGCAGTAACAGGTGAAATGAGAATTCCATTAAACAGTGTAGAAAAAGCTCCATTAAATGAGAGAAAGATAATTGCGAGAAGAGCAGCTATGGAATTAAAGAAAGATACGGTAGTAAATTTAGGTATAGGGATACCAGAAGTTATTTCTTTAGTTGCGAATGAAGAAGGAATTGGTGAATATATGACATTAACTGTAGAAGCCGGTCCAATAGGAGGTATACCACAAGGATGCACAGCTTTTGGAGCGAGTATAAATCCAGAAGCTATTATAGATCAGCCATATCAATTTGATTTTTATGATGGTGGAGGCGTCGATATAGCATTTTTAGGACTAGCTCAGGTTGATGAACATGGAAATTTGAATGTAAGTAAGTTTGGGCCTAGAATTGCTGGATGTGGTGGATTCATAAATATAACTCAAAATGCTAAGAAAGTGTTATTTTGTGGAACATTCACTGCAGGAGGCTTAAAAGTAGTAACAGGAGATGGCAAATTAGAAATTAAACAAGAAGGAAAAGCTAAAAAATTCATTAAGGATGTAGAGCAAATTACATTTAGTGGAGATTATGCAAGAAGGATGGATCAACAAGTTATGTATATAACTGAGAGAGCAGTATTTGAGTTAAGGAAAGATGGATTATACCTTACAGAAATAGCGCCTGGGATAGATCTAAAAAAGGATGTATTGGATTTAATGGATTTCAAACCTAAAATGGATGGAGTACCTAGACTAATGAATGGAAGAATATTTTATGATAAGTTGATGGGATTAAGGGAGTAAATATATTTTATATAAAATTAAGGGCTCTAAGCGTTAAGATAGGGTACCTATTGAAAATTCAAATTATATTTAAATTAAAAAGATATACATTACAAGGGGGATTTAAAAGATGGATTTTAATTTAACAGAGCAACAAGAAAAAATAGTGAAAATGGTAAGGGAATTTGCAGAAAACGAAATTAAACCTAAAGTAGTTGCATATGACGAAAGTGGAGAATTTCCAATAGACACTTATAAGAAAATGGGGGAATTAGGATTGATAGGGCTTCCATATCCAAAGGAATATGGTGGAACTGGTGGAGATTATTTATCTTATGTTTTAGCAGTTGAAGAAATATCAAAAGTGAGTGGTTCATTAGGAATTTCATATTCAGTAAGTACTTCTCTTTGTTCAGGAGGAATAATTAATGCAGCATCTGAAGAACAAAAGAAAAGATATCTTCCAGACATTTTGTCAGGAAAAAAATTCGGATCATTTGGATTAACTGAACCAAATGCAGGATCAGATGCAGGTGGATGTATAACAACAGCTGATAAGAATGGTGAGTATTATATATTAAATGGTGCAAAATGCTTTATCACAAATGGACCTTTATCAGAAACATTCTTAGTATTTGCATTAACTGATAAGAGCAAAGGAGCAAAAGGATTATCAGCTTTTATAGTTGAAAAGGAATTCGAAGGATTCTCTATAGGAAAGATTGAGAATAAATGTGGTATAAGATCAGCACAAGTTTCAGAACTTGTATTTGAAAATTGTAAGGTTCCAGTTGAAAACTTAGTAGGAGCTGAGGGCAAAGGTTTTGGAATAGCAATGAAGACTCTTGATGGAGGAAGAATAGGAGTTGCAGCTCAAGGACTTGGAATAGCAGAAGGAGCGTTTGAAGTAGCTAAGCAATATATGAAGGAAAGAGAGCAATTTGGAAAACCTTTATGGAAAAATCAATATTTAGCTTTCAAAATGGCAGAGTTAGAGCTTGAAATAGAGCAAGCTAAATACATGGTATATAAGGCTGCCATGGATAAACAAGAAGGAAAGCCTTACTCAGTTTCTGCAGCTAAAGCAAAACTAGCTTGTACAGATGCAGCAATGCACGTAACAACTGAGGCTGTGCAAATGTTAGGTGGAAATGGTTATATGAGAGAATATAATGTTGAGAGAATGATGAGGGATGCTAAGATAACTCAAATATATGAAGGCACAAATGAGATACAAAAACTCATTATAAGCGGAAATATATTTAGATAGGATACAGGCTATTGACGAAAACAATTATACCTAAATAATGAAAATCGTTGCCATGCAATAGTCGGTAATCTTACTAAAGCAGTACAAGAATTAATAGCTCAATTTGAAGAAATAAGGCGCGCTGAATAATTAGCATTAAATAAAGTGAAGTAAAAGTGCAATAAAAAATAATCAGATCAATAGGTTATAATCAAGTGGTCTTTAATGAAGATTTTGAATATAACTTATTGATCTAATTTTAGTTAGAGACTAGTAGGAAATAAATTTCTTCTACATATTTAGATTTTAGGTAAGATAATGGCTGCTATCTTACCTCGTTTATTAATCCTTTTCTATAGGCTTTGAGCAATAATTTCAAATCTTTAATTTGATTTTTAAGCTCCTTTCCTATGTCTGTATCACCAACTTTTTTTCTGTCTAGTTTTTCTACTATTTGTGTTGAAGATAATATATCCGTTTCTTTACTAAATGCATCTTCAATTGATTTGAAAGGTTGATGAGATATTAGCTGAAGTCCATAGGAATTATAAGTCAATGTGTATCCTGCGAGGCCAGTTTGACTTCTATAAGCTTTAGCAAAGCCACCATCTATAACTATCAGTTTTCCATTACACTTTATTGGGTTTTCTCCAAATTTATTTTTAACTGGAACATGTCCATTTATTATTCGTGATTCAGCTGGATCTAATCCAAATTCTTCAAAAATCATATTACACATTTCTTCAGAATCCCTAAAATTGTAGTAGGGATTTTTCTTTTCTTTATGTGTACTTTTGTCTTTTATAAAGTATCTTTCAAAAGTTGTCATATCTTCTTTTCCAAAAAGAGAAGAACAGGCTCCAGTCCATAAATACCACATTATATCAATACCATATAATTTTTCAGCACTGCCTCTAGTACTGAAATAACCTTCTCTAGCTAAAGAATCAAATTTATCTAGAAGTTTTTTTCCTTTATACTCTTCACCATGAATAGTCATACTTTTAAAAGTTTTATCTTTATTTAAAGGAATACAGCCGTGAAATAAAAGATTAGAATTATAAGTTAAATATAGTCTTCCTTTATTAAATAAAAATAGAACGTGCTTTTGCAATTTATCGCTATTTATAAATGAAATTTGAAGCTTAGAAACCAATTTTTTTTCATCACTCGTAAGTTCAAAAGGATTATTAATATTGATTGTAGGGAAACTTTTGTCGCAAAGCTCATAAGTTATATTGTTTAAAGTTATGGTGCCATCACTATAATTTATCTTATCTAAAAGTAATCTATGATCCATATTAAATTCAGGTCTTCTTTTTATAATTTCATATTCAAGTTTAAATTGAATAATTGTTATGGCTTTATGCATTTTAGAAATAAGCTCAATTTCAGAGGCTCCATATAATGTTTCATCTGTGTTTTTAGGAACGAAAGCTATGCAATTATCATTTTTATAGTGCTTAAGTGCAAAAGTTGCAAGAGGTAATAAATTTATACCGTAAATATCTTCGATGACGTCTAGATTAGAATATCTAGCTGCTATTCTTAAAACATTTGCTATACATGTAGTATTACCTGAGGCAGCACCCATCCACAATATATCATGGTTACCCCATTGTATATCAACAGAATGATAATTTATAAGGGTATCGAGGATTATATCTGGTCTAGGACCTCTATCAAATATATCTCCGATTATGTGTAATCTATCTATTACTAGTCGTTGTATTAATTTAGATAGAGCCACTATGAACTCTTGGGCTCGTTCAATTTCGATAATAGTATTTATTATCCCATCATAATAACCCTGTTTATCATTATTATCAGATTCTTCATGTAATAATTCTTCTATAATGTAGCTAAAATCTGGAGGTAGCGCTTTTCTTACTTTAGATCTTGTATATTTAGAAGATACATGTCTGCATAATTCAATCAACCTATACAGATTAATTTTATACCAATCATTTATATCTTTTTCTTCTCTTAGAACAATCTCTAATTTTTGTTCAGGATAGTATACAAGTGTGGTTAAACTTCTTTTTTCACAGTCCATTAAAGAATTTTCAAATACCTCTTGAATTTTTCTCTTTATAGCCCCTGAACCATTTTTTAATACATGAACAAAAGGCTCATACTCACCATGAAGGTCAGCTAAAAAATGTTCTGTACCTTTAGGTAAATTTAAAATAGCTTCTAAATTAATTATTTCAGTTGATGCCGCTGCAATAGTAGGATATTGCTTAGCAAGCAGACTTAAATATTTTATGTCATCATATTTTTCCATGACATCCTCCTTTTATAAGAAAAAAAGTTTAGTTTAAAAGTAAACTAAACAAATTTCATTTTAAAAGTATACCTATCTCTATGTATATTTTACATTATATAAACTTATAATTCCATAGTAAATTTACAGTTAATGGAATAAAAACTTAATTATATTCCTTTAGGGACATTATTAAGCAATCCTCTTTCAGATAATATATCGTATATTGTTTGAGAGGTTGTATCTTCTAATGTATATCCAAGTAACTTCACTACTGTTTCCAATTTTTCTTCCGATGTAGTTTCAATTTCTAAATATGGGAAGGGACAAAAACTCTTGTCATTAATATCAATTTCAATTAAGCAATCAAGTAATTTATAGCTTTCTCTATATTTTTTATTAGATTCTTTCAGAACTAATCCAAGAGATTTAAATATACCTTCTCCCATAGTTTTGTTATCAATTATAACTTCATTTTCTTCCATGACTTTAAATCTGCCCTGGGATAGCATTTTTTTGGTAGTCATAAAATACACGATTTTATTATTAATCATATCATTTATAGTTCTTATTCTAGCATATCCTTTCTTATCTAAAAGACGTCCATCTTCAAAATCATATATATCATTTACTTGATCTTCCATTTTAACTTTTTCAGCACCATTTGATAATAAAATTTTCCTTATATTTTCAACATCAATATCAACGATCCTGGTTTCTAACTCTTGCATAGAATAGCCTCCTTAGTTAAAGTTAATAAATAATACTTAAAAAGAGTAGATATTTATTTTTATATAATAATATAATATAGCAATTTTAAAAGTTGTGCTAGTAAAATTGATTTATATGGCATATTTATAGTAGAGTCAGAATTATCTAAACAATTATAATAATATGAAGAATATGGTTGCAAGAAATAAAAATATTATTATATAATGAATTCAAAACTGGTAGTATCCAGTTATATTTTCACAAAGATTTATGTAGAAGAATTCAAAGGAAAATTTCAAATGTATCTTAGAAAGCGAAAAACATGGGACAATATATAGAGATGCATTTATATAGTAGGTTAAAAGTTATAAGGACAAATTTTATGTTTTTAATGTGGACTACTTATGAGTGGGGGATAATATTAAATGAAAGGATTACCTAGAAAGGAAGAAGTAATAAAGAGTCTTATTGAGCTTGAAAAGATCAAAGGAAGAGGAATAACAGCAGATGAACTGGGATTTTATATAGGAATAGACCGAACAAATATAAGTAGGTATTTAAACCAATTATATAAGGAAAAAAGGATAAATAAAAAAGAAGGACGACCAGTTATATATAGTAGTATCAAAAGTTACAAGAATGAAATGAATTCAATTAAAAATAAATCGGACATAATCGTGAAAAATATAGATAGCCTTGAAATGCTCATAGGTTCAAATCAGTCACTTAAATTACCTGTACAGCAAGCGAAAGCTGCAATATTATATCCTCCTAGAGGCTTACATGCTCTTATTTTGGGTGAAACTGGTGTAGGAAAATCGCTATTTGCAGAAGCAATGTACAATTTTGCTAAAGACTCTAAAATAATAGCTGCTGAAGCTCCTTTTATTAGATTTAATTGTGCCGATTATTCAGATAATCCTCAGTTAGTTGTGGCACAAATATTTGGAGTAAAAAAAGGTGCATTTACGGGGGCAGATACTGATAGAGAAGGTTTGTTAAAGAAAGCTGATGGAGGAATATTCTTTTTGGATGAAGTACACAGGCTATCACCACAGGGGCAAGAAATGTTATTTACTTTTATAGATAAGGGATATTTTAGGCAGCTTGGAGATACTGAGAAAAAGGTGAAATCTGAAGTGCAGATTATAGCAGCTACTACGGAGAATCCACAGTCATATCTTCTGAAAACATTTACTAGAAGAATTCCAATGGTGATAGTATTACCGACATTAAGAGAAAGAAAATTAGAGGAAAGATATCTTCTTTTAAACGAGTTCATAACAGAAGAATCTATAAGAATCGGAAAGAGCATATATATTAGTAAAAATGCGATTATTTCATTTTTACTATATGACTGTCCTAATAATATAGGGCAATTAAAAAGTGATATACAATTAGCTTGTGCTAAAGCATTTTTAAATTATAAGATTAAGAAAAATAATTATATTTTGGTAGATAAAAGTGATCTGCAACCTAGAATTCAAAAAGGAATAATGAGAATTAGAGAATGCAGAAAAGAAATAGATAATTTATCTCAAGATATGGCTGATATTTTAAGATTTTCAAGTGAAGATAGTATACTAAAAAATATTGAATTTCATGAAAATCAAATAGAAGGCTCGGAAAATAAAAGTTTTTATTCGATAATAGAAAATAAGATGGAAAACTTAAAGGCACGAGGAATTAATGAGACAGAAATAAATGATATTCTAAATATTGATTTGGAAAAATATTTTAGAAGATATATTAGTAATATCACAACAAATGTTAAAAAAGATGAGATTGCCAAAATTGTAAACATTAAAGTAGCTACAGTTGCAGAAAAAATGTTGAGTATAGCATCTGAAAAGTTAAATAGGGATTTTGATCAGAAAGTTTATTTTGGGTTAGCACTTCATTTACAGGGAAGCATCGAAAGGATTAATTCAGGAAAAAAGATATATCATCCTAAGCTTAATATTATAAGGGTAGAAAATAGGGAAGAATTTGCTGTGGCCATGGATATTATAAAAATTGCGGAAAAAGAATTTCATATAGATATCCCATTAGATGAAATAGGCTATATAACTATGTTTTTGGCTGCATGTAATGATGAAAATAGTGAACAATTAGAGAAAAAGGCGCGAGTTCTAGTAATGATGCATGGAACAAGTACAGCTAGCAGCATGGCTGAGGTAGCTAATTCTTTAATAGGAGAAGAATATGTGCAAGCTCTAGATATGCCACTAACTATGAAGGCTGAGGATATGCTAGAGAAAGCTAAGAAAAAAATTAAAGAAATATATAATGAAAAAGGTATATTGTTACTTGTTGATATGGGATCATTGGTTAACTTTGGAGATATAATTAGTAATGAATTAGAAATAAAAATTAAAACCATAGATATGGTCACAACACTAACTGTTATAGAGGCAGGAAGTAAAGCTTTTAATGGGAGAAGTTTGGATTCAATATATAATTTATGCAGAGATATTGGAAAGTCCTCTATGCAAGTTTCTAAGGAAGACTATAAATACAATAAAGAACTAGTTATAATAACTACATGCTTTACAGGTGAAGGAGCAGCAGAAAGAATAAAAATAAGAATAAGTAATAATTTGAAGAATATAGAAAAAGTAAAAATTATACCGCTTAATATTTCTGATAGGGAAGAGTTTTTTAGAAAAGTAAATAGGCTAAAAGAGAAGTTTGTAGTATTAGCAGTTGTAGGAACTATAAACATAGTTATTGAAAATGTTCAATTTATACCAGCACAAGATGTATTCTTGAATGAGGGAATAAACTATTTGGAGAATCTAGTGGACATTGAATATGACTTTCTAAAAGTTAGAAAAGCATTAAGTATTGAATTAAATGAATTAAATTCAATAAAGGTATTTTCAGATATTAGAGATGTAATAAGAAAAATAGAAGAAAATTTAAAAGTGAGAATTCAGCATGATGCACAGATAGGAATTTTAATTCATATCACTTTTCTTATAGATAAATTAAAGCATGGTGGTCAAGAATTAAAATTCAAAGATTTAGAAAATTATCGCCATATGTATAATAGTGAATTTTCATTGATTAAGAAAATTTTAAAAGACTTGGAGCGTGTATATAATATAAATATAGGAGATAATGAGATCGCTTATATAGTGAGAATTGTTAAGGAAAATATAGTTACTGTGTAAGAGCCAAAGCAGTGTGTAAGTTAAATTACACACTATTTTTTTAAAGTTGCACACTTCGATTCATGAATTGTGCGATTATGAGATGATTTATATTTATTTATGTATAAATATAATATTGGTATAAAACTTGCTTTATATAATAGTGTAATAGATGAATGCTAGTAAAAAAAATATCCAAGGAGAGGTTAAAAATGAAGAATATATTATTAGTTTGTTCAGCCGGAATGTCCACAAGTTTATTAGTTTCGAAAATGGAAAAGGCAGCTGAAGAAAAAGGGATTGAATGTAATATAAAAGCTGTAGGAGAGGCAGATGTTAAAGAATATATAGGTAATATAGATGTTTTGTTACTGGGGCCTCAGGTTAGATTTTTATTATCAAAATTTAAAGCTAATTTATCGGATAAGAATATATATGTAGAAGTAATTAATACAGTTGATTATGGAACAATGAATGGAGAAAAAGTCTTAGAAAGAGCTCTAGATCTTATAAAAAATAAATAATTGAAAAGGAGAGAAACATTGTGGAAGAAACAATAATGAATCTTATAGTGCATAGCGGAGAAGTTAGAAGTTATTCAATGGAAGCTATTCAATGCGCTAAAAGTGGGAATATAGATGGAGCAAGAAAATTAATTGAACAAGCAGAAGCAGAATTATTAAAAGCACATAATGTTCAAACATATTTAATACAAAAGGAAGCACGAGGAGAAAAAACAGAAGTTTCTTTACTTATGATTCATGCTCAGGATCACTTTATGACTAGTATGACATTAAAGTCTATGGCAGTTGAAATTATAGAAATACATGAAAAATTTAATAACAACATATGTTAGCCTAATTACTTATTTACTTAATGTTAAGGAAAAGGTAGTGATGATATGAAATACATTATAGGTGTGGATGGTGGAGGAACAAAAACGGAAGCAGTAGCTTATGACTTTCAAGGAAATATTATAGTTACTTCTGTAAAAGGATTCGCAAATTTGCTAAATAATAGAGAAAAAGCACTAAATAATATAGTAGATTCAATAAGAGAAATAATAGATGTTCTTAAAGAAGACGAACTTGTAGATTTATATCTTGGCATTGCAGGATCGGAAGTCGGAGATAATGCAAAAATTATAAAAGATACAATAAAAAATGAACTTAAGACTGACTGTGTACTTATGAACGATGCTGAAATAGCCCTAAAAGCTATGTTAAGGGGGAATGATGGAATATTGACAATAGCAGGAACTGGATCGATAGCATTTGGAGTTAAAAATAATTCAAGTGTAAGGTGTGGGGGATGGGGCAACTTATTAGGAGATGAAGGGAGTGGATATAAAATATCAATTGATGCTATAAAAAGAATGATATTTGAAGAAGAAAATTCTTTACCCAAATCAGAATTAACTACGAGAATTATGAAAAGGTTAGGTGCTAAATCAATAGGCGAAGTAGTAACTTTTGTATATTCCTCTACTAAGGACGAGATAGCATCTTTGGCAGAAGTAGTTTCAATATTGGGCGAGGAAGGAAATAAGATAGCTGAAGAAATATTGGTTAATGAAGGCGTAGATTTGGCTAAGACTGTTATAAATGTGTATAGAAAATTAAAATTTGAAAGCTGCTCTATTGCCTTGGTTGGTGGGGTTATAAGAAAAGCAAAGATATTAAGGAAATCTTTTGAAAAGTACCTAAGAGAAAATATAGTTATTGAGTATATAGTAGATGATGAAATTTCACCTACAATTGGTGCTTATTATATTAATAAAGCGAAGAGAGAAAGTAATGTTTAGGTAAATATTATACTAGACTATATAGAGCCATGGATGAGTTTTGACTTTATTTCAAATAAATCTTAGATATGGGGAGGAAATAATTATGAATAAATTTTTTGAATGGATGGAGGAGCACTTTGTTCCAATTGCATTTAAGATTGGTTCGCAAAGACATTTAGTAGCTATACGTGACGGATTTGCTACAATAACACCTATTATAATGGCCGGTGCATTTGCAGTATTGTTCAATAATATAGGATTTCAATGGTATCAAAATTTCATGGATTGGCTATTGCCAGCAGGTTGGAAAAGCTGGGGAGGATCTATATGGAATGGTTCTTATGCAATTATGTCAATATTAGTTGTATTTACGATATCATATCATTTAGCAAGATCGTATGATAAGGATGGCTTAGGAGCTGGAATAGTATCAGTTGCGGCATCGATGATCCTATATGCAACGACACCAGATGGAGGAGCATTTCCATTAACTTTTTTAGGGGCACAAGGTTTATTTATTTCATTGATAGTATCATTAGTATCTACAGAGATTTTCGTAAAGTTAATCGGCAATCCTAAATTAGTAATAAAAATGCCTAGTGGAGTACCACCAGCAGTTTCGAAATCATTTGCAGCATTGTTACCAACAATAATAATTTTGGCATTAGCAGCGGGAATTAAGGAATTATTTATAGTTATGAGTGTACCAGATATACATCAGGCATTATTCTTTACTCTACAGAAACCATTACAATTAATTGCAGGAAGCTTTTTAGGAGTATTTGTAATAGTATTATTGGTACATGTATTATGGTTTTTTGGTTTACATGGTTCAAATATACTAGCACCAGTAATAAATGCATTATTACTTCCATTACTTTTAGCTAATACAGAAGCAATAACAAATGGATTACAGCCAGAAAATATATTAAATAGTCAATTTTTAGATTCATATGTAAATATGGGAGGAGCAGGAACCTCAATAGCTTTATTGATTGCAATATATGTATTAGGTAGAAAAGCAGGTGCACAACAAAGGGCCATTGCAAATTTAGGTATAGCACCAGGAATATTTAATATAAATGAACCAGTAATATATGGTGCACCAATAGTTTTAAATCCGATCTATTTTATTCCGTTTATATTATCTCCTATAGTTTCATTAACCATAGCATATATATTAACAGTTATTGGGTTTGTTCCAAAGGTAGCAATAATGGCAACATGGACGACACCGCCAATTTTGGGAGCAATCATATCTACGAACTCAATCATGGGTGGAGTTACAGCTCTTATTTGTTTAATTGTAAGTATATTAATATATCTTCCATTTGTATATGTTGCTGGAAGGCAAGAATTAAGAAAAGAAAATGTAAAAGAGGAATTTTAATAAAGGATTTTAGCATAGTTATTTATAATGTTTCTTAGTAGAATATTCTTAATACTCTATATTAAATATTGAGTAATAAATGGAATTTTAATTAATATATTTATATTAGTCCATTTATTATATTAGTGAGTTATGAAATGTAGCAGATTCTTAGGAATCTGCTTTCTATTTATATCTTAAGATTTCTTAAATCTGTGCTTTACAATAAATAATATATTAAGCTATTATTAATATATTAGATTTATATGGTTTAAAAGAATCATAATAGATACTAACGGCTAAAAATAAGTAAAGTATTTAAATAATAAGGTTAATGATAGAATCGTTTTATAAGATTAATAATGTCATTTATATTTTCTAAATAATGTATTAATTCAGATCATAAGTGATTTGCTAAAGATTAGAAAGTTCTATAAATAATAAAAAGGGTGGTCATATGAGTAAAATTATTGATCCAGCAACGATAATAAAATCCTATAACAACAATATAGTTTCCGTAAACATGAATGGAAAGGAAAGAATACTTTTTGCAAAGGGAATTGGATTCGGTAGAAAGTCTGGAGATACCATTGAAAAGGGTACTGAGGTTGAAAAGATATTTGTTATTGAAGATGAGGATAACCTAAGAAACTTTAAACAAGTAATCGAAAATGTTGATGAAGAATTTTTTGTGCTATGCGAAAAGATGATATCATATGTTGCAAATGAATTAAAGGAAAATTTGGATGAGAGAATACACGTTGCATTAGTAGATCATTTAAATTTTGCAGTGAAAAGGCTTTCGGACAAAGAGGAAATAGAGAATCCATTTCTTATGGAAATTAGAGCATTATATCCACAAGAATACTCGTTAGCAGAAAAAGTTGCGGAAGTTTTACAAAATGAAAAAAAGGTAAAAATTCCAGAAGGAGAAATTGGATTCATAGCATTACATATCCATTCTGCTAGAAATTCAGGTAAGCTATCCAATACTATAAAGAATACACATTTGATAAACTCAATAATTGAATACGTAGAAGCAAAAACTGAAATAAAAATAGACAAAACATCATTAGATTATGCCAGATTTCTCACACATTTGAGATTTGCAATTAAAAGAATTTTAGATGACATATCTATTGAAAATGATTTTATAAAAGAAATAAAATCAAAATATAAATTATCATATAAAGTATCTAAGGGTGTAGCAAAAATATTAGTTTTAAAGCTAGAAAAGAAAGTTTCAGATGATGAAATAGCATATCTAGCAATGCATATAGAGAGATTTAGAAAAGCTACAATAAAACTCTAATTAAAATGGCTAACATATTAATAAAAACATGTTAGCCATTTTTTTTTTATAAAGTAAAAGTAATTACTTCATCTTCTCCAGCAACAACTTCTTTATCAATATTTGAATTTAAATCCTTGATTATATCCATGTTTGTAACAAGGACTGGAGTGACCAAAGAAAAACCTTTTCCTAAAATAAAATCCCTATCTATTTTTATAATTGGAGTCCCAGCTTTAACTTTAGTTCCAGCTTTAGCTAATTGTTCAAAACCTTCACCATTTAAAGAAACAGTATCGATACCTATATGAACTAATAACTCAGCTCCATTATCAAGAGTAATTGCAAATGCATGCTTTGTATTAAATACTAATGTTAAGGTTCCGTCAGCAGGTGAAACTACTGTATCTCCAGTAGTATCTATTGCAAGCCCGTCTCCAGCCATTTTTTCTGCAAAAACTTTATCTGGTACTTTTGATAAATCTATTGTTTTACCAGTTATAGGTGCAACTAATTTTGCTTCTTTATTTGAGTCCTTTGAATTTTTCTTAAAAAAATTAAACATACTTAATATTCCCGATTAAACAGGAACAGTCACTTCCTTTCATTCTGTTATTTATTGGTAATAAAAAAGCATAAGTTTCCGAATTACGCAAACTTATGCCTGATTAAACAGTAACACATTTATGTACTAATTATATTATTTCATACAATTAGTGTCAACAATAAAAAAATAAAAAAGGGTATTGACTATAGAATAATATGAGTGTATAAGAATACGATCTTTGGCGTGTAACCGATTAAATCAGGGCATTAGCTGAAAGGGATAATATAATTTATCCTTTTCAGCTTTTTTATTTGCTGAAAAGGATACATGTCCATAAGAATTATAGTGCATTTAGGGATATAACAATCCTTAAAATAAATTTTATTAATTATTATGGAAGGGGAATTATATTATTATGATGAAGTATTTACAAAAATTAGGAAAATCCTTAATGCTTCCAGTAGCTTGTTTACCCGTTGCAAGTATTTTAATGGGTCTTGGTTATTGGCTTGACCCTACAGGCTGGGGAGCAAATAACATTGCTTCAGCTTTTATGCTAAAAGCAGGTAGTGCTTTAATTGACAATATGGGAATTTTGTTTGCAATTGGTGTAGGTGTAGGAATGTCAGATGATAATGACGGTACAGCAGGACTTGCAGGACTTGTTTCATGGCTTATGATTACAACATTATTATCTACAGGAGCTGTAGCAATGTTTAAGGGAATTGATGTTAAAGAGGTAGCGCCAGCATTCGCTAAAACTCAAACACAATTTATTGGTATTTTATCAGGTTTAATAGGTGCAGCCTGTTATAACAGATTTAAAAGTGTTAAATTACCAGATGCATTGGGATTCTTTAGTGGAAAAAGATGTGTCGCAATTGTAACCGCAGCATATTCAATAGTTGCATCTATAGTATTATTCTTTGCATGGCCTCTTATTTATGGTGCATTAGTAGCATTTGGTGAAGCTATTGTATCAACAGGTGCAGTTGGATCTGGTATTTATGCATTCTTCAATAGATTATTAATACCATTTGGTCTTCACCATGCATTAAACTCAGTATTCTGGTTTGATGTAGCTGGAATTAACGACCTTGGTAACTTCTGGTCAGGTAAAGGAACACAAGGAGTAACTGGGATGTATATGACTGGATTCTTCCCAGTAATGATGTTTGGATTACCAGCGGGAGCATTAGCTATGTACCATACAGCTAAAGATAAGAAGAAGAAAGCGGTATATGGTTTATTATTAGCAGCAGCAATATCTTCATTCTTCACAGGTGTTACAGAACCATTAGAATTTGCATTTATGTTCTTAGCTCCAGGTTTATATGTTCTTCATGCTGGATTAACAGGAATTTCAGCATTTGTATGTACATTATTACCAGTAAGAGCTGGATTTAACTTTAGTGCTGGATTTGTAGATTGGTTCTTAAGTTTCAAAGCGCCTATGGCAGAAAATCCAATAATGTTAATTCCAATAGGTTTAGTATTTGCAGTAATCTATTATGTAACATTCCGTTTTGCAATTACAAAATTTAATTTAAAGACACCTGGTAGGGAAGATGATGACACTGAAGAACTAAATGTAAAACTTGCGAATAATGATTATACTCAAGTGGCAGCTGTAATATTAAAGGGTGTTGGAGGAAAAGAAAACGTAGTATCTATAGATAATTGTGTAACTAGATTACGTTTAGAAATTAAAGATCAAGCTGCTGTAGATGAAAAAGTTATTAAATCAGCAGGTGTATCTGGAATAATAAGACCAGGAAAAACAAGCGTACAAGTTGTTGTAGGAACACAGGTGCAATTTGTAGCAGATGAATTTAAAAAATTATGTAAGTAAATTTGAAGATAAATAATTAGATTAGGAAAATTATCTGATTAATAAATTAAGAATATTTAAAAATGTGGAAAAGAGATTGATGATATAAGAAATTAAGTTTTATATCAGACTCTTTTCCATTTTTTTTGTATACTTTAAGGCTTTTTTTTAATTTACTTAAAGTTTATAATATCTAATGTATAAATTTATTTGGTGGTGAAAGTATGGAATACATAAATGAGATTAATATAAATGAAGCAGTTATTCATATATTAGATAGTAATGGTGAAGAACCTATTTTAAACGAATATAGTTTGGAATTAGACGAAGATATATATTTTTTCTTACATAAGCATCTAGAAAAATGTTTCAAGGATGATGAACTTAAATATGGAAAGTTTAATCCAGAAAGAAATATAGTTAAAGAGGTAGCTCAGGATTATTTGACTGGAGTAAACAATAACTTAGTTAATCTATCTAAAGAATTAGCTAGGCAGTTATTCATAATAATGAAAGGAAATGTGAATATCCCGTCGGGAGATTTAATAATAGTGTCTTTAACTACAGACCAAGGTCCAATGGTAGGAATACTTAAGATGGATTACGTTAAAAATTTTACTCATGAGGTTCAATTTATAGACCAGAAAATAGGTATAGGTATAGTACCTCAAGCAGCAGGACTTCCAGGAAGTGGGCAAAGAATTCAAAAAGCTGCATTTATTAAACCAATTATAGAAGAGGATAAATATAACTTAATGATTTTAGATAAGCAAAAAGGTAGTAAGGAAGATGAGTATGGAGCAAATTATTTTATAAACACATTCTTAGGTGCAAGCATTGTTACAAATGAAAGAGATATGACCAAAACTTTTGTAAAAGCAGCGGAAAACTGGACTAGAGAAAATGTTACAAATGATGCAGGAAGAGCAGAAGAGATTAGGACTGCAATAAAAACTAAATTAAAAGAAGAAGACTCTATTAATATAGAGGAGTTTTCTGCTGAATTATTTAATGATCACCCTCAAGCGAAGGAAGAGTTTTCAACTTATATAAAACAACAAGGATTGCAAGAAGAAGTAGCTGTGGATAAAACTTGGGTTGAGAAAAAACTAAAAAGAGTTAGACTTAATATTGATAAACAAATTGATTTGTATATAAATGAAGAGACATACCACGACCCTAGCAAGTTTGAGATACAAAGAAACGGCGATGGAACTATTAATTTAATAGTAAAAAATGTGATTAATTATATAGAAAAGTAGATAGCTAGGCTCTATGATTTGTTGCTATTTACTTTATATTTGAGAAAGTAAATGCTCTAAATAGTTTATTTTGTGCTGGCTGATTAACAGCAAGTTTTTAAGAATCTAATATATTTATATTGTGCAACCCACATATAAATATATTAGATTCTTATTTTATATGAATTTATTACCGGTATTTTTTTCTGTAATCAGAAGGTGATATGCCTAAGTTCTTGGCAAAGACCCTACTAAGATAAAATCCGTTATCATATCCACATTTTGAAGCAATACAATCTAATGTATCTTCGGTTCTGAGCAATAATACTTGAGCTCTTCTTAATCTTAAAGAAGTTATATATTCAATAGGAGTAGTTCCTATACACTTGTGGAATCGTCTAGTAAATTGAACAGAACTAAGTCCTAGCGAAGCTGAAAAATCTTTGATTTTAATTGATTCATAAGCATATTTATTTAAGTACTTTAATGAATAGTTTATAATTTCATCCTGAACAAAGTTCTTTGGGGAGCTGCTATACTGAGTTTCTATATAATATAATTTCATAATATCGCTTATCAATGAGCTTTTCCATTGGTTTAATTCAATATTGTTATTGTGACTATATAGCTTTAAATAATAGTACATATTATTAAGTCTTTTTAAATCTGATACAGATATTTTACCAACTGGAAAAGATGAAGTATCATCTCCAGAATTTATTGAAAAGTTTATGAAGTGAAATGTAAGAGTGGTAATGACCTCTCTTTTGAAAATTATTCCGGGTGGACAAATTACAATATCACCAAATTTACATTTTCCTTTATGAGATTCAACTTCGTAACTGCATTCACCATCTTCAATAGCGTAAAGTACCCAGTTCGAATCTATGTCTTCATCCAATAGAAAATGTTCTTTTTTATCCCAAAAAATATGTTGATTAATATTTACATTAAGATTATTTAAATCAAACATCAATAAGCCTCCTTTAAGAGCTAAGAAGATTATGCCATAGAAGAATTATAAGAAAATAGAAGTGAAATGTAAACATTTAAAAAATAATTAAAGTAATTATATATGTATTTATATAGAAATTTTGATTGCAGAATATGTGAATGCTAGATATTTCTTTTTTAAGATATTTATATTTTGTATAGATAATAATTGTTATATCTAATATATGAAATAAAGTATATGCAGATGATACGTTAGTGAATTCAAAAAATTAATGTCCTAATATATTATAAAGATATAATCAGTGTGGGATATGATAGTGATAGGCCCAATTTGAAGCTGATTATTAAAAAATGATACAATGCATTGTAAATATTAAAACACTAAATAGATGTAGGCATTAGGATTAATATATCTATAAAGGGAGCGAATTATGAATTACAAAAATGTAAAAAAGGATATAACCGTAATAGGTGGTGGTTTAGCAGGTGTGTGTGCAGCTATTTCTGCTGCTAGAAATGGTAAAAGTGTTTCTTTAGTGCAAAATCGCGGAATTTTAGGTGGAAATTCTAGTAGTGAAATTCGTGTATGGGTATGTGGAGCAACAAAACATGGAGTAAACAGATATGCCAGAGAAACTGGAATTATGGGAGAATTGTTTTTAGAAAATCAGTATCGCAATCCAGATGGAAATCCATATTTTTGGGACATGCTACTATTAGAAAAGGTAAAAGATGAAAAAAATATTTCTTTATTTTTAAATACAGAAGTATCAGAAATCGATGTAATTGAAGGAGAAAAAGAAAATAAAATAAAATCTGTGACAGGTTGGACAATTGGAGCAGAAACTAAGACAAAATTTGAAAGTGAGGTATATCTAGATTGTTCCGGAGATGGATTTATTGGAGAATTAGCTGGTGCTAAATATAATTTAGGAAGAGAATCCAGATATAAATATAATGAATTATTGGCGCCAGAAAAGGAAGATAAAATTTTATTAGGAAGTACTATATTATTTTATACTAAAGATGCTGGACATCCAGTTAAATTTATTCCACCTAATTTTGCAAAAGATATAAGTAAAACCAGTATTCCAAAGAATAGAGTTATAAAATCCAATGACTCAGGTTGCTGCTATTGGTGGATAGAACTAGGCGGAGAAGTTGATATAGTAAAAGACAATGAAATAATAAGAGATGAGTTATGGACACTAGTATATGGAATATGGGATTATATAAAAAATTCAGGAAATTATGATGCAGACAATCTAACATTAGAGTGGGTTGGGTCAATTCCAGGTAAAAGAGAATATAGGAGATTTATAGGAGATTACGTTTTAAATCAAAATGATATTATTGAACAGACCGAATTTGATGATAGAATAGCTTTTGGTGGTTGGTCAATAGATCTTCATCCTGAGAAAGGAATATATGAGGAAAGCTGTGGCTCGAGAAATATACAAGCTGATGGAGTATTTCATATACCGTTTCGTTCCACATATTCTGTAAACGTATCGAATTTGATGTTTGCTGGAAGAAATATTAGTGCATCACATATAGCTTTTGGAGCAACTAGAGTTATGGCAACTTGCGCTACAATAGGAGAAGCTGTTGGATTAGCGGCAGCAATGTGTGTAGAAGACAAAATTATTCCTAGGGATTTATATATGAAGCATATTAAGAAATTGCAACAGATTTTATTAAAGCAAGATGGATCCATTATAGGAATAAAAAATGAGGACATGGAAGATAAGGCTAGATCAGCATCTATTATGGCATCTACATCATTAAAGAAAATTGAAGTCGTAAATTCTAACGATGAATATAGGTTGACTACAGATATAGGAATTTTATTTCCAATAGAAAACAGAGTTGAAGATATAGAAATACTAATTTCTAGCTTAGAACAGACTACATTGGAAGTAGAACTTTGGGATACAGGCAGAGCAGAAAACTATATTCCTAAAAATCTTTTGAAGAAGAAAAAAGTACAAGTGGAAAAAGGAAGAAATCAATGGGTTAAGAGCGACTTTGTATTAGAATCAGAAGTGGCAAGAAATCTATTTTTGGTTGTAAAGGCTAATGATAAAGTTACAATACATTTATCTTATGAACAATTAACAGGTGTACTTTCATTTACTAAAAAGGCTATAAAAAATACAAATCTTGATGATTATATTGGTATAAATCCAATTGTTGAGTGGTCTATGAAAGAAATGGCTAGAAAAGAATTTTGCTTTAGAATTCATGGTGAAACAAATGCATATTCTCCTGGTAAAATTATAGATGGTTACTCAAGACCTTATGGAGGTCCTCATATGTGGATATCAGAAGATATTAAAGATACAGATGAGTGGATACAACTTGAATGGGAAAATGATATTGAAATTAACGAAATTCATATTACATTTAACGATGATGTAAACGAAGATCTTATAAATCTTCATCACCATTACACTGATTTTTCTGTAATGCCTGAATTAGTTAAAGATTACAAGGTTTCCATATGGAAGGATAATAAATGGGAGGTTATTGCATCTAAGAAAAATAATCGTAAGCGAAAAGAAATATTTAAAAATGTAGGTAAGATTTTAGCAAATAAAATTAGAGTTACCATTGAATCAACAAATGGATGCAGGAAAGCTGAGATAATTGAGGTGAGAGTGTACTAAGATATGCTTCAAGAAGGCGCAATTAGAAAATAGCAAGTCAATCTTACAAGGTTATTTTCCGCTATACTGTTTCAGAAAATTATCATAACAGATGTAAGCACAAGCTACTATGTATTATGATTAAAAATAATCATAATATTTTGAAACCGCTATTTTCTTCAATTCGTCTAAATAGAGAATAATTTATTTAAAGATAGGAAGGAATAAACAATATGAATATAAATAATAATTATAAGACTAATTTGACTGAAGAGAAGCCAACTAGAGTAAGATATTTAGTATTAGCTCTAATATTTATAAATATAGTAATAAATTACATGGATCGTTCAAATATATCTGTAGCAGCATCTCATATGTCTAAAGATTTGAAATTATCAACTGTTCAAATGGGATTAATATTTTCAGCGTTTGGATGGGTATATGCTGCATTGCAAATACCTAGCGGATACTTAGTTGATAGATTTAAGCCTCGTGCTGTATATGCATGTAGTTTATTTATATGGTCATTAGCTACATTATTACAAAGTATTGTAGGTGGATTTGGATCACTTTTAGGTTTACGTTTATCAATAGGATGTTTTGAAGCCCCAGTGATGCCAGCAAGTAATAAGGTGGCATCAAGTTGGTTTCCAACAAATGAAAGAGCATCTGCTATTGCAATATACTCTTCAGCTCAATTTGTTGGATTAGCATTTGTGAGCCCATTACTATTTATATTAGAGGATAAGTTTGGTTGGAAATTCTTATTTATACTTACAGGACTTGTAGGGATAGCATGGTCAATTGTTTGGTATGCATTATATAGAGACCCAAGTAAAAGTAAACGTATAAATAATGCTGAGCTAAATTATATCAAAGAAGGTGGAGGTATAGTAGAAGATGAGGATGTAGATAATTCCACTACCAAGGAGAAAGCTCAGTTCAAGTTTAGCGATTTAAAGATGATGTTCTCTAACCGTAAGCTTATAGGAATATATATTGGTCAATTCACTATATCATCAACATTTTGGTTTTTCTTAACTTGGTTTCCAACATACCTTGTAGAATATAGACATCTAAGTTTTATAAAGTCAGGTTTTGTTTCATCAGTACCATATTTGGCTGCATTTTGTGGTGTTTTAGTTTCAGGTTTTGTATCAGATAAGCTCATAAAAAAAGGAGTTTCTATGGGAGTAGCAAGAAAAACTCCAATAATTATTGGATTATTATTAACAACAACTATAATTGGAGCAAATTTTGTTGATAGCACTCCATTAATAGTAATGTTCATGGCTATAGCATTTTTCGGTAATGGATTAGCAACTATTACTTGGATATTTGTATCATTATTGGCACCTAAAAATTTAGTTGGATTAGCTGGTGGTGTATTTAACTGCACTGGAGCTTTATCATCAATAGTTATTCCAATTGTAATAGGCATTATTGTATCAGGAGGTAACTTTACTCCAGCAATAGCTTTGATAGGTATTTTAGCTTTAATAGGAGCATTATCATATATATTTATAGTAGGAAAAATAGAAGAAAATAATTAGAATTAAATAATTAAGTTTTATATTTAATTTTGGATGAGATAAAAGTTAGTGCTAGTTACCAGCATTAACTTTTATCTTTTATTCTTAGATGGATTTAATTTACATATTTAAAACTTATTTTAAATAAAATAATAGATATAAAATTTTATATTTAGATAAAGTACATGTTATATGAATTTTGAGGAATAATATTCTAGAAGTTATTTAGTACATCGTTAAGAAATTTGCAAATACTTTTATTTGCTTTTCTTAGGTGTTTTAGTACGGAGGAGAATATTTATGAAGAAAAAAAACAAAGGATTATCTGCTTGGCAGCTCGCAATGATGGCTTTGGGAAGCATAATAGGAGGATCGTTTTTTCTTGGCTCAGCGGTGGCTATTAATGCGGCAGGACCATCTGTTTTGATATCCTATATATTAGGAGGAATTTTAGTATACTTTATACTTTATGCTTTATCTGAAATGACTGTTGCAAATCCACATTCAGGATCTTTTAGGACTTTTGCATCAGAAGCGTTTGGTCCTGGAACAGGATTTGTTGTTGGCTGGGTTTACTGGATTGGTATGGTACTTTCAATGT
Source organism: Clostridium beijerinckii (assembly GCF_018223745.1). NCBI lineage: Bacteria > Bacillati > Bacillota > Clostridia > Eubacteriales > Clostridiaceae > Clostridium > Clostridium beijerinckii. The sequence continues at coordinate 5,046,795 of NZ_CP073653.1, read as the reverse complement.
CTAGTGAGGCTACCGCTGTATCAATTTTATTGAATGAATGGATTCCGAATATATCAATAGCTATAGGAGGAACTATAATTATTGTTGGTGTAACTTTGCTTAATCTTTTAGGGGCTGATAAATTAAGTAAGCTCACTAGTGGTCTTTCAGCTATAAAGCTTTTGGCAATAATTTCATTTATAATTATATCTTTTCTACTTGTTACTGGAATAATTCCAGGAAGAACAGCGGTAGGGGCAGGAGAGCTTATGAGAGAGCCTTTTATGTCAAGTGGCATAGGAGGTATTGCAGGAGGAATGCTTATAGTAGTATTTGCTTATGCTGGTTTTGAAATAATAGGTTTAGCGGCTTCAGAAGCTGATGATCCAATAAAAACAATACCAAAAGCAATTAATTATACAGTTGTAAGTCTTATATCACTCTATATAATTTCCCTTATAGCATTACTTCCGTTAATTCCTACAGCAGATTTAAGCGAAAATATAAGTCCAATGGTTGCGGCTCTTGATAGATTGGGAATTACATGGGCTGGAAATGTAATTAATTTAGTACTTATTACAGCTATACTTTCTGCATCTCTCGCTTCTATGTTTGGGATTGCAAGAATGCTAAGATCACTTGCAGATGAAGGTGATGCTCCTAAGTTTTTGAAAGATAAAGGTGATATTCCTTACAAAGCTATAGTATTTTCTGGAATTTCAATGCTTTTAGGATTAGGATTTGGGTTGTTATTTCCTAGAATATATCTGTTTCTAGTAACAGCAAGTGGATTCTCTCTACTTTTTACTTACGCAGTAATTATGGCGACGCACATAAGATTCCGTAAAAGAAATGGATGTCCTCCAGATGGGAAATGTCAAATGCCTGGATTTCCGTATACATCTTGGATTGGACTAATAAGTATGATTGTTGTTATTTTTAGTATGCCTCTTATATCTGATCAAGCACCAGGACTTATAGTAGGACTGATAATGATAGCTCTATTTTCATCAATTTATATGATAATGAAATATTTTAGGAACACTGAAAAGAATAAAAATAGCTATGCAAGAGTTAGCAATAAAATGAACCGTTCAAAACTGATGACAGAATTTTCAGAAGAAGTTGCAGATGACAACGAATCAAAGCGAAATAATAATCAAAAAAGCCAATGTAAAAAATGCAGTAAGAAATAGATTAAAATGAAAAAAATATAATTTCTAAATAATATAATTCATTCTTTACAAAATTATTTGAGATGGTATCTGATAGTCTAAGATAAATATTAGTAAATTAGATTTTTAGAACATATATAGTAAATAAAATAAAGATATCCTTTAAATGCTTAACTTTGGGATTAAGTATTTGAAGGATATTTTTATTCTAAATTTTTTAATAATACGAATTTATACAATATTAGTTTTATCGCCTACAATAATATTGAAACTTACTTTCTCTAGATTTACTTATAGAATATTCATATATTCTACTATTAGTCAAATACCCTATATTTTCAATCTGCATTACAACAGACTCATTGGGTAAATCTAATAAATTACTCTCATATTCATTTAATTTTGTAGGGCTCACAGTTCTAATACCGTGACTAATTTTATAATCATATTGGGACTCAATATACGAAAGTAAACTAGATTCACAATCTTCTGTCTTAAGGTTTGGAAATAGGGAGTATGGCATGTAAATCTCTTCTGTATGAATAGGATGGGACTCTATATAACGAACTCTTTTTATAAGCCAAACATGAGAATTTACTTCTACCTGCAATAATTTGCTAAGTTCCTCAGATGAATCAATAAGTTTAAATTCATTAACATTTGATTTTATATTATCCGAATTGTAGTAATCAGAAAGAGAGGATAAAAAAAGAATGCTGTTATTATAATGATTAACATCATTAACATAAGTTGAGCCATCAATTGATTTAATCAAATATGACCTTTCAATTAAATGAGCTATTGCTTTTCTTATAGTATGTCTATTACATTGATATTTGATTGCTAGCTGAGTTTCAGATGGAATACGAGATGATACTAAGAGCTTTCCAGAAGTAATTTTTTCAATAAAGTCGTTAATAATATAATCACTTTTCAAATTTACTCACCTCGTAATAGATAAAAATTATTTAAATATATTATAGCATAATCAAAAAAAATGTTGTATAGACAGGTGATGAAAGTTAGATTTAATAAATATAAAATGTGATTAAAGCCTTAAATGCTTTGTATAAAGATAAGAGGAGAGTGTAATTTATGAATAAAAAAAATATAAACATAATTCCTGATAATTTCTTTTGGGGAAGTGCGGTTAAATCATTTCAAAGTGAGGGAGCATGGAATGAAGGGGGAAAAGGAATTTCTATAGTAGATAAAAGAGAAATAAAAGAAGGTTTTTCTAATTGGGAAGTAGCCGTTGATTTCTATCATAGATATAAAGAAGATATAGCATTGTTTAAGGAGTTAGGAATAAATAGTTATCGTACAAGTATTTCGTGGACAAGAATTATTCCAGATGGAGAAGGTGAAGTTAACGAAGAAGGGATAAAATTTTATAATGATTTATTTGATGAATTATTAACTAATGGAATAGAACCAGTTATAACACTATACCATTTTGATTTACCAGAGGAGTTAGCAGAAAAATATAATGGGTTTGCATCAAGAAAAGTTGTAGATTTATTTGAGAAATATGTAGGAGTAGTATTTGAAAGATTCAAAAATAAAGTGAAATACTGGATAACATTCAATGAGCAAAATTTAGTTATTCCGCGTATGGAGTTGTGGGGAGTAAAAGTAAGTAATAATGTTAATAAAGAAGCTTTAGCGTATCAAGTATGTCACAATGTGTTTATAGCTCATGCTAAAGCAACTAAACTGATGCATGAAATAATTCCAGATGGAAAAATGGGCGGAATGGTTACTTATATGACAACATATCCAATGACGTGTAAACCTGAGGACACATTAGCAAACTTAAAAGTAAAAGAGCTCTTTAATGATCTCTATTTTGATGTATTTGCTAATGGTGAATATCCAACATATGTGACAAGTAGGTGGAAAAGTAGAGACATAAAGCCAATATTCGAAGACGGAGATGAAGAGTTATTAAAAGAAAATACAGTGGACTATTTGACATTTAGTTATTATCAAAGTTCAACTGTAAAAGATGATCCGGAGGATACGGAGAGTATAGTAAAAGGAATGATACCAAATCCACTATTAAAGAAAAATGAATGGGGATGGGCTATTGATCCTATAGGTTTTAGAATAGCTTTAAAAGAGATATATGCAAGATATAAAATGCCAATCTTTGTAACTGAAAATGGGATTGGTGTTAGAGAAGAATTGAATGAAAATAAAACTGTAGAGGACGATTATAGAATAGATTATTTGAGAGCACATATAAAGCAAATGAAATTAGCCATGGAAGAAGGCGTTGAGGTTATAGGATACCTAACTTGGGGATGTACTGACATTTTAAGTTCACAAGGTGAGATGAAAAAAAGGTATGGATTTATATTTGTAAATCGTGATGAATCAGATTTAAGAGATTTAAAAAGGTATAAGAAAAAGAGCTTTGAGTGGTTTAAAAATGTAATTTCTACTAATGGGAAACAATTATAAGACAGCCATTAAGGTAGTATAGTATAGCTAAAGAAGTTATATGTTGAATTAGTAAGTTTAGATTTAAAACTTTAATAAGGAAGCGATAAATTAAAACTAGAGTACAGAAGTTTAATTGTAATATATATTTAATTAATTGATAAGTGTAAGAGGGATTTAATAAAAGTTAAGAAAATACATCTTTTATTAAATCCTTTTTCTAAAATAGAGCTATCTAATAAAATTAGTTGCAACTCTAGGTTCACTTTCAGGCAATGAAATACCTGCTTTTTTACCAGCATCTATGGACTTTAGAAGCCATGCCATATTTTTGCCAAGCATTCTCATTGTCTGCATTCCTTCTAAATCTTGTTTAACTTCTTCAGGAGTATTACCGTGAACCATATTCCAATACTGAGATGAAACAACCGGCATATTTGAAATAGTAAAATATTTATTTAATTGATCAAAAGCTGAAGCAGCTCCGCCCCTACGGCAGCTTACAACTGCAGCACCAGGTTTATGTGCAAAGCAATTTCCAGCATAAAAGAATCGGTCTAAAAAAGATGTAATTGAACCTGAAGGAGCAGCGTAATGAACAGGTGAACCGAATATAAATCCATCAGCTTCTTTTGCCTTCTCTAAAGCGATATTTACGATATCATCACTAAATACGCATTTACCTTCACCACTTTTATAGCAGCCACCACAACCAATACAGCCACTAATAGGTTTATTTCCTATTTGAAAGATTTCTGTTTCAATATTTTCTTTTTCTAATTCACCGGCTACTTCACATAAAGCGGTATAGGTACATCCTTTAGCTTTTGGACTACCATTAATAAGTAATACTTTCATTTTCACACCTCACTATTTAATCGAACAAATTTATATAAAATTTTTAATAATTCACTATTGGATTGAAGTTTATGTTTGGATTTCCAAATACTTTTGCAGTAACTGCTGTAATTTTATCTAATAAGTCGGAATTTTGAATAACAGTTAGATGAACTGAGTTATATGCACCCATCCCTACTGGTGCTGCACAGCCAGCATTAATAATAGTATTTAAAGATTCATCACTGATTTACTCAGATTTATAGCTTCTAGTAGATTTACGCATTGCGATTACTTTCATTAATTCCATAGTTAAAATCTCCTTTTATAAATTATTATACTTAGTTAAATGAACTTAGTATAATAATTATACCTACTTGTACAATTACGAACAAGTAGGCACAATTTTATTATTAGGTATCATTTTTTATACTAGGTAACAATTTGTTAAGGATATTATGTATGTTTATATCATTATTTGAAACGCTTAACCATTCTTCTGGAATTATAATATGTTTGCAGCTATTAGAGTTATTTTTTAAATATGTGTAGATTATTTGAGATTCATCGATTTCTTCTTTTCCAATTTCCATTGGAACATCTTCATTGTTAAAGTAAAATAAAATATTATCTTTAAGAATACCTTTCAATGCTTCTAAATCAAAGTTTTTTAAAATATATTTTTCACTAAAGAGTATCTTATTTCCTCTAATAAGAAAAAATTTAACTATGTCATTATCTAAATATTCAAGCAAAGCAATATTTCTATTTTTTTTAGTAAATTTGATAATTTTAATTTTCTCTAGCAAATAATTTACTGAGCTTATGTAATCCCTATATTTAGCGGCAGTTTCAAAATCAAATTTTTCAGAAGCGCTATTCATTATATGTTCCATTTCCTGGAGAATGATTTTATCATTACCATTAAGAAGATTTATTATTTTATTTAATATATTAAGATACTCTTCTCGTGGTGTAGTATCTAAACACATTCCAATACATAATCCTAGAGAGTAGTTAAAACAGGATGAAGTTTTTCGCTGATTAATACTGCATTGTATTTTGCAGTATTCTTTAATACCATAAAGTCCTTTTTCAACAATGTTTTTTCTTGAATATGGACCAAAATAAATGTTTCCATCCGTTTCATTTGATTCATGAGATATTTCAATATTTGGATATTTTTCGTTAAGAACTATTTTTATGTAAGAATATGACTTAGAATTTTTCATTAGCCTATTATAAGCAGGCTTAATTTTCTTTATTAATTTGCATTCAAGCAAAAAAGCCTCAAATTCAGTATCAGTAATTTTATACTCAAAATCCTTGAGATTTTGAACTAACTTAAGAATTTTAGGAGAATGAGATTTAGAATTTATAAAATATGATCCAACTCTACTTTTTAAGTTCTTTGACTTACCAACATAAATAACGTTATTCAGTGAATCCTTCATAAGATATACACCAGGTGAAGAAGGAAGTTTTTTTACTTTTTCTTTTAAATCCATATCCATATTATCTCCTCTAAAAATATATGTTGAGTAAATTATCATTAGTTAAATTAAAAATCAATTATTCATATAATTATATCTTATCATCACGCCTGTAAAATTAATAATAATTTATAAAATAAATATTTAAATTATGTGTAAATATAAAAAAATGATATAGTTGTTTGCGCAGAGTGCATCAGAAAAAAATTATTAGAGTTTCATTATTTCAAGATAAAAAACTTTTACTGTTTGAACGTATGTGAATTGAAAAATTTTTTATCTTGAAATGATAGAAATTCTTTGCAATTTTTTTAGCAATCGAAGTAAACAAGTATATCATTTTTCTATTAACTAGAATTTTATTATTTCATTAATTTAACAAGGACAGCTTTTTGGGCATGTAATCTATTTTCAGATTCATCGAAAATTGAATCAGCATGTTCTTCTAAAATTTCAGCTGAAATTTCTTCTCCTCTATGAGCAGGAAGACAATGAAGCACCATAGCATTTTTATCAGCAATAGTCATTAATTCTTTATTAACTTGGAATCCTTCAAAGGCTTTAATCCTCTCATTAGCCTCACCTTCTCTGCCCATACTAGCCCAAACATCAGTAATTATAACATCAGCATCTTTAGCTGCTTCAAGTGGAGATGTAGTAATTGTAAAAGTAACGCCTTCTTTTTCTGCGATCTCTTTAGCTCTATTAAGGTATTTCTTAGATGCCGTATAATTCTCAGGAGATGCAACTGCAAAATTCATGCCGACTTTTAGGCAGCCAATCATTAGAGAATTGGCCATGTTGTTACCATCGCCAATAAAAGCAACTTTTAGACCTTCTAATATATTCTTATTTTCCCTTATCGTCATTAAATCAGCTAGTACCTGACAAGGATGTTCTTCATCTGTTAATCCATTTATAACCGGAATTGATGCATATTTAGCTAATTTTTCAACCTCATCTTGTGAGAAAGTTCTAATCATTATGCCTTGTATAAATCTAGAAAGAACTCTAGCAGTGTCTTCAATTGGCTCACCACGACCAATTTGCATGTCTCTATCAGTCAAAAAAAGTGAATTTCCACCTAATTGATACATGCCGGTTTCAAAGGAAACTCTGGTCCTAGTAGATGATTTTTCAAAAATCATTCCTAAACTTTTACCTTTAAGATGATGATGTTCTATGCCATGTTTTTGTTCGTATTTTAACTGATCTGCTAAATTTAAAATATCCAGAATTTCCTCTTTAGAAAGATCATCCATTTTTAGTAAGTCTTTTTTCATATATATGCCTCCAAACAATAAGAAAGTGAAAAATAAGCAGTTAGGGAGAAAATCCAAAAGATACGATAAAGATTATATTCATACCAAAGTAAAATTTACTTAAGGCTAGATAAAATTTCAAGAATAATGTCTATACCAACTTTTAATTCTTTCTCAGTTATAGTAAGTGGTGGGAGAAGTCTAACAACATCTTTACCGGCTGTAAGTACTAATAATCCTTTTTTTATAGCCTCTTTTTGGACTAGAGCGGGATCACATTTCACCTTTATTCCGATCATTAATCCCATACCACGTACATCTACAATTTGAGGATTTTTAGCTTCATCTATTAGCTCTCTTACAAATAATCCTCTTTTATATATTTTTTCAAAGTATTGTTCATTACAAATCTCTTCAAGAACAACTAAAGCACCAGAACATACAACAGGATTTGCTCCGAAAGTTGAGCCATGATCACCAGGCTTGAATACATCTGCAACTTTAGAGGAACAAAGTATTCCGCCTATAGGAAGTCCTGCACCAAGGCCTTTTGCTACAGAGACTATATCAGCCTCTACATTGAAATTATTATACCCAAACATTTTACCTGTTCTACCTATACCACATTGAACTTCGTCAAATATTACAAGAACATCTTTCTCATTACACGCTTTTACTACTTCTTGAACGAATTTTGTATCAAGAGGGATAACACCACCTTCACCTTGTATTGCTTCGAGCATTATGGCACAAACATCATCTGTAAGCTTAGCTTTAAAGTCTTCTATATCATTTGCTTTTACATAATCAAAACCTTCTGTAAAAGGGTAGAAGTACTTATGAAATTTCTCTTGACCAGTTGCTTTTAGGGTTGTTATTGTTCTACCGTGAAATGATTGAATTAGAGTAAGAATTTTACTTCTTCCAGCACCATATTTGTCGTAACTGTATTTTCTAGCTAGTTTAATTGATCCTTCATTAGCTTCAGCGCCAGAATTAGCAAAAAAGACTTTACTCATGTTGGCTTTTTCAGTTAATTCTTTAGCAAGTTTTAAACTTGGTTCAGTATGAAATATGTTCGATGTATGAGCAAGTGTTTTTAATTGATTACTAGTAGCTTTAACCCATTTTTCATGTCCATATCCTAAGCTGCTGACACCAATTCCACTTGTAAAATCTAAATATTTATTTTCATCTTGGTCATAAAGATAAACGCCTTCGCCGTGAGTGAGTATAAGATCTAAACGACCATAGCTATTAACAACGTGTTCTTTTGCTTCGTTAAAATCATATGACATAAAATTGCCCCCTTTAAATTATTCAATAGTTAATAATATCCAGTATAAACTTTAGATCATTAACTATTATTAGAGAAATTTATTTGAAGTTTCTAAAATATTTTAATATTTTGATTAATAAATCATTGTTCCGATACCCTCATTAGAGAATAACTCTAAAAGAATAGAATGAGGTACACGTCCATCAAGGATAGTTGCTTTTTCAACACCCATTCTAATTGCTTCAACGCAACAATCAATTTTAGGAATCATTCCACCTTTTATTATCCCTTCAAGGCATAATTTGGGTATTTGATGTAATCTTAATGTGCTAATTAGAGTAGATATATCTTTTGGATCTTTCATAACTCCTGGAACGTCAGTAAGCAGTATTAATCTCTCAGCTTTTAATGCTGATGCAATTTTTGCTGCGCAAGTATCAGCATTTATATTGTATGCCTTATTATCATCTTCTCCTAAAGCTACGCTACCAACAACAGGTATATATCCTGAACTTATAGTAGTTTTTAATATTTCTGTATTAACCTTAGTTATCTCACCTACATACCCTAAGTCGTTATCAGATTCTATTTTTTTAGCTTTTAAAAGAGAGCCATCCATTCCACATAAGCCAATGGCCTTTCCTCCAAATTTCTCTATTAAAGAAACTAAATTTTTATTTACCTTTCCGCCTAAAACCATTTGAACTACTTCAATGGTAATATCATCAGTATATCTTAAGCCGTTAATAAATTCACTTTTGTGATTTAATCTATTTAATAAATCTGAAATATCAGGACCGCCACCATGTACTACAATTGGTTCAATTCCAACACATTTCATTAATATAATATCATTTATTACTGTTTCTCTAAGTTCATCACTTATCATTGCATTTCCGCCGTATTTTACTACTATTATTTTTCCACGGTAACGTTGTATATAAGGTAGTGCATGAACTAATACTTCAGCTCTTTCAGTATGATTCAACAAGTTAATACCCCCAGTCAATTTAGAATGTACAGTTCATAATTAACATATTAAGAACTGTACATTGGAATAAGTTTAAAATATATTTATAATCTAAGATTAACTTCTGTAATCACCATTTATTTTCACATATTCGTAACTTAGGTCACAGCCCCAAACATAAGCACTATAATCACCTAAGGATAAGTTAACTTTAATAACTATTTCATTTTCGCTAAGAACCTTTTTTGCAATATCTTCATCGAAGGGTAAAGAACTGCCAGATTCACAAACTTTTATTGAGCCAGCCTTACTTTCAAAGGCAACATCAACTTTTTCGGGATCGAAATCAATATTTGCATATCCAAGTGCACAAAGAATTCTTCCCCAGTTCGCATCGCTACCAAACATTGCAGTCTTTACTAAACTAGAGTTTATTACACTTTTACCTAAAACAACTGCATCTTTTTCATTCTTTGCACCGATTATTTGACATTCTAATAGTTTTGTAGCACCTTCACCGTCTTTAGCTATATTTTTAGCCATAATTGTATTTAACTCAGTAAGGGCATTTAAGAAAGTATTATAACTTTCATCTTTTTCAGTTATAGTAGGATTTTCAGCTAAGCCATTAGCTAAAATTAATACCATATCATTAGTACTTGTATCTCCATCAACGCTGACTCTGTTATAAGTTACTCCAACACTCGATTGTAGTGATTCATGTAGCAATTCTGGAGCAATAGAAAGATCAGTTGTAATGAAGGAAAGCATTGTTCCCATGTTTGGTTCAATCATACCTGAACCTTTTGCCATCGCTCCCATAGTAATTTTCTTATCACCTATATAAAATTCTACAGCTAGTTGCTTTTGAAAAGTATCTGTTGTCATTATAGCTAAAGATGCATCATTAGAACCTTCTTTTGATAACTTTTCAGTAAGCATTGGAATACCGTCTTTAATAGCATCTATATTTAAAGGAACCCCAATTACTCCCGTAGATGCAACTAAAACATCTTCTGTTTTTAAGTTTAGTTTATTAGCTTGCAATGAAGTCATTTTCTTTGCCTTAATTAAACCATCATCACCATTACAAGTATTTGCATTACCGCTATTTATTATTATTGCTTGTGCTTTTTTATTTGATAAATGCTCTTTTGTAACGTAAATAGGAGCACCTTTAACTTTATTTTTAGTATACATTCCTGCTGCAGCAGCAGGAACTTCTGAATAAATCAAAGCTAAATCTTTTTTTAAGCTTCCTTGCTTTAATCCACAGTGTACCCCAGAAGCTAAGAAACCGTTAGGAGCTGTAACTCCGCCATCTATATATTTTATATCCAAATTTATAACCCCCTTAGTCAATGCACAGTGCTCGATGCACAATGCATAATTAATAATTAAATCTGTTAAAGTTTTTAGTATTTAAAAATTATATGAATTAAAAAGCTGGTGCAATTAGATTTAAACCTTCTGCTTCATTAAAACCTAAAATTATATTCATGTTTTGAATTGCTTGTCCGGCAGCACCTTTAATCATGTTATCTATAGTACTAATAATAATAATTTGATCTTCTCTATGATTTAAGTGTAGAGATATATGACAATCGTTTGTTAATCGTACGTTTTTTATTGAAGCTGTATCACCAAGTGGAAGTACATTTACGAAACGTTCATCTTTATAAAATTCTGTATATAGTTTATGAATTTCTTCAAGATCGACTTTATCTTTTGGAATGCAGTAAATTGTTGAAACTATGCCTCTATTAATTGGGAGTAGGTGAGGAGTGAATGTTACATTTACTTTATCTTCTGCCATAACAGATAATGTTTCCTCGATTTCAGGTGTATGTCTATGAGCACCTACTTTATATGGAGCAAAAGTTTCATTTTCTTCTGGAAAGTGAGTATTTAAAGTTAATCCTCTTCCAGCGCCTGTAGTTCCAGATTTAGAATCACAAATAATATTATCTAATTTTATTAATGAATTTTTAAGTAACGGCATTAGTCCTAATTCTATAGTTGTTGGATAACAACCAGGATTAGCAATTAAAGAACATTCTTTGATCTTATCTCTATTTAATTCTGGAAGGCCATAAACACTTTCTGTGTGTATTTCAGGTTGTGTGAATTTCTTTCCATACCACTTTTCATATTCTTTTTCGCTAGATAATCTAAAATCAGCACCCATATCAATACAGACCTTCTTGTTGTCTAGTGCTTTTTTAGCAATATCTTCACTTAATCCATGAGGTAGGGCGGTGAAGATTACATCACACTTTTCAACAACATCATGTGCAGACTCGCAAATTAGATTTGTTTTGCTTAAAAAATTTTTATATATATTGCTAATCTCTTGCCCCTCAAAAGAAACTGAACTTAAAGCTGCAACTTCAACCTTTGGGTGAGATAATAATAATCTTAAAAGTTCAGCGCCTACATATCCTGTGGCACCGATTATTCCGATTTTAACCAATTTTAAATAGCCCCCTTGTTTATTTGATTATTGCAAAATAATATTATTTATTTTCTGTATGTTAATTCTTAACTATAGTATTTCAATTGTCTATAAAATTTCGTGTTAGAAATTTCATAGACAATTGAAAGTTTTTATGAAGTAGAACTTGATTTAGAGGAGGATTTCCATCTGAATCTTAGTTAAACATATACCTCAAGGAATATTATAATGTACACTTAAGGCGTACTTAGCCTAAGACTTAGCAGCCGTTATCTGAGAATGTTACGGCTGCTATTATTATAAGGAAAAAAATATTAAATTTTTTCTTTATAATTACTAATCTTATTAGACTTCCTTATTTTCTGATATAAAATTTTTTAATGCTTCAATTTGAATTTTTACTGATTCTGTAGAAGGACCACCTATAACTTTACGCTCTTCTACGCAAGTAAGTAAATCTATAGCGTGGTAAATATCTTCTTCAAATGAAGGAGAAAAGCTCTTAAACTCTGCCATAGTTAATTCTTCAATCATTTTGTTATCTTTAATACATTGAAGGACTATTTCTCCGACTACTTCATGAGCATTTCTAAATGGCATACCTTTTTTTACCAAGTAATCAGCTACGTCTGTAGCATTAGTAAATCCAAGACCAGCACCTTTTCTCATATTTTCTTTCTTAACTTTCATTGTTTTAATCATTCCACAGAAAGTTTTAAGGGAAAGAATAACTGTATCTAATCCATCAAATAGAGCTTCTTTATCTTCCTGCATATCTTTATTATAAGCGAGAGGAATTCCTTTCATAACAGTAAGTAAAGTCATAAGATCTCCATAAACCCTACCAGTCTTACCTCTAACTAATTCTGCAACATCAGGATTTTTCTTTTGAGGCATAATACTGCTTCCAGTGCTATAACCATCATCAAGTTCGATAAAGCTAAATTCATTAGTACACCAAAGAATTATTTCCTCTGAAAATCTTGATAAATGCATCATTATCATTGAAAGGCAAGAAAGTGTTTCGATAGCATAATCTCTATCAGAGACAGAATCTAAACTATTTAGTGTAACCTTTGAAAAACCAAGATCACGAGCAACAGCTTCTCTATCAATAGGGTATGTGGATGTTGCTAGTGCTCCAGATCCAAGTGGCATCTCATCAACACGTTTATAGCAATCAGAAAGTCTTCCTAGATCTCTTTTAAACATTTCAGCATAAGCTAAAAGATGATGAGCAAATGTAATTGGCTGAGCCTTTTGCATATGAGTATATCCTGGCATTATTGTACCTATGTTTTCATTAGCTTTTTCTAAGAGAACTTCTTCCAAAGCTATTATATCTTGTTTTAATGATGTTATAGCTTTCTTTAAATATAATCTTAAATCTAAAGTTACTTGGTCATTTCTGCTTCTTCCAGTATGAAGCATTTTTCCATATTCACCAATGTAATATGTCAAAGTACCTTCAACAAAACTATGAATGTCTTCAGAAGTTTCATCAATTTCTATAACTCCATTATCCATTCTTTTTAATATTTCTAGAAGACCAGAAGTAATTCTATCACTAGCTTCCTTAGAAATTATATTTTGATTTCCAAGCATGGAAGCATGAGCTAGACTGCCTTCAATATCTTCTTTATACATTCTGCTATCAACATTTATAGAAGAATTAAAATCATTAACTAATTTGTCAGTGCCTTTTTTGAATCGTCCGCCCCAAAGCTTCATTACATTTCCTCTTTCTTAATTTTTTCTTGCATTTTAGCTTTTACAACTGTTGGAAGACCGTATAGATTAATGAATCCAGCAGAATCCTTTTGATCGTATACTCCATCTTCTCCGAAAGTTGCATATTCTTCGCTATATAGTGAGTATGGGCTAGTCATGCCGGCATTGACAATATTTCCTTTGTATAATTTTAATTTAATTTCTCCTGTAACTGTTTCTTGAGTTTTATTAACGAATTCAGTTAATGCTTCTCTAAGAGGAGTGAACCATTGACCGTTATATACTAAATCAGCAAATTTTAAAGCAATTTGCTCTTTATAATGAGCTGTTTCCTTATCTAAGCAAAGTTCTTCTAGATCTTTATGTGCTTTATAAAGAATAGTTCCTCCTGGAGTTTCATAAACACCTCTTGATTTCATACCAACAAGTCTGTTTTCTACCATATCAGTTATACCAATAGCATTTTCTCCACCGATTTTATTTAATTCATCTAGTAATTCAACGCTGTTCATTTTTTTGCCATTTAAAGAAACAGCAATTCCTTTTTCGAATAATAATGTTATATAAGTTGCTTCGTTTGGAGCTGCCTCTAAGGTTTTGCAAAGTTCTAAGATCTTATCATATTGTGGTTCATTTTCAGGAAATTCCAAATCTAAGCCTTCATGGCTTAAATGCCATATATTTTTATCCTTACTATAGTTTGTTTCACGATTGATTTTTAATGGAACATTTTTAGCCTCTGCATAATCTATTTCGTCTTCTCTTGATTTAATATCCCAAATTCTCCATGGAGCAATTATTGGCATTTCTGGAGCAAATGATTTAACTGCCATTTCAAATCTCACTTGGTCATTTCCTTTACCTGTGCATCCGTGACAAATTGCATCTGCTCCCTCTGCTTTAGCAATTTCAACTAACCTTTTTCCGATTATTGGTCTAGCAAATGAGGTCCCAAGAAGATATTTGCCTTCATATATAGCACCAGCTTGAATAGTAGGGAAGATATAATCATCAACGAACTCTTGAGTTAAATCTTCAATATATAATTTTGATGCTCCTGTTTTTATTGCTTTTTCTTCTAATCCATCAAGCTCGTCCTTTTGTCCTACATTTCCGCATACAGCAATTACTTCACACCCGTAATTTTCTTTAAGCCATGGGATAATAATCGATGTATCTAGTCCTCCTGAATAAGCTAAAACTACTTTGTTATATTTTATCATTTTAAAAGCCCTCCTAAATAATCATATAAAATGCATAAACATACATGCAATGCTATTTTCTTAAATATAATCAATAAATTAATCTGATTTATAATACCTAATTGATGTTTATAATTATACAGTTTTGCAAAAGAATAATCAAGTATAAAATGAAAAAATATTCATAAAAATATTAAAATATGCATTAATAAATAATGTTTATGCAGAAAAAACAATAATTTATGCAAATAGTACTGGCTTTTATGCATGAATTATTGTGGTGCATAATTGTGCGGATAAAGTGAATGTTTATATATGCGAAATTTTTGTATATATAATAAAAGTTTGCATGTCAATGTTCTATTAGAAAATATTCTCGAAATTTGGAGCTTGTAACTTCTTTAGATGATCAGTATTATGCTTTACTAAATGTAGAGATGTATGCGCTTCAGTTGAATCTTTATGAACAAGATATGTAGATAACCTTAAAGCTTCATTTAGCAAATTATCAAATTCTTGATGGCTAAGATAAAGAGATGTTAAAACATTATTATCTTGAATAGTATTTAATAATTCAAGAGACTGATAATAGGCATCCTCCATTTTGTCACTTGCGATATTAAGTTCGATATCTTCAGTTTGCATTTCAATATTATCGCATAAACTAATGACAGACTTATTTAAAAAATATACGCATGACATGGTTAGGAGAAACAAAAGTATTGATATTATAGCATTTCTCATTGCGCATCCTCCTTTTCGTATTTATCAAAAAGTTGATATTTAAATTTGCCTTCTGTATCATATAAAGCAATAAGGACATGCTTTATTGATTTAATATTGTGCTTTTTAAGTAGATTAGATATCCATTCTTCATCTTTATTCATGGAAGTTAGTGAGTTTTTATTTACTTCACCATCAGAAATTAATACTTTTGGCAATTTTGCTTCAGTATTTTGAGCAGTATTTCCTGAATTTGATGTATTAGAAGAATTATAATCTGTTGGTAATATAGATATTTGACCATCATTCTCTAAAATTGCATATTGAATTTCATCAAGATTAAAATAATTGGCAAGTCTTAACTCTTCTAGTAACTCATCTATATTTAATTGTTGCTTTTTTAGCGTTGAGTAATTAATTTTTCCTTTATGGACTAATATGCAGGGCTCTCCATCCACGAGCTTTCGGGTATATTGAAATTTTAATCCTATTTGTGTTAAAAGTGTTTTTAAAAATAGCAATGTTATAATTGGTATAATACCTAATAATAATGGGAGCCTTGTGTCTTGCATTGGCAATGATGCTAAGTCTGAAATCATAATAGTTATTACAAATTCATAAGGCTGAAGTTCTCCTATTTGCCTTTTTCCCATTAGCCTCATAGTTAATACAACCAATAAATATAAAATAGCAGTTCTGATTGATACTACAAACATTAAAAAATCACCTCGAAAATAATATTTGCAAAAATAAAATTAATATACGCACCATAGAAAAAAGCAGCTATGCTGCAACTAAGAACAGTTCACCATAGAAAAAAGCAGCCATGCTAAATAAGAACATTTCATGGTAAGTTTATAATTGGTATTTTATTTTATAGACTTAACAAAAAAGTTTATCTTTTTTGGAAATAGTGTATATAATATATTTGAAATGATTATTATGGTACCCAAATATTTGAATACAATTAGAATAAGAGACTTTACAGAGACGGAGAGCTTAATTTTCAAATTGTGAAATTAAAATCTAAAGGGATAATCAAATTATATAAAGGAAGGTTTGAATAGTATGGAGTGTAGAGGGATTGAATTTAAAGATAAGAAAATTAAAGCTAAAAAAGGACTGACTTTTTATGAATTAATTATGGGTAATTACAAAGATAGGGTTAAAGACATAGCTATATGCAAATTAAATGGAAGGTATTGTGAATTAACTGAAGTAATAGAGGATGATGGGGAAGTAGAATTAATAGGATTCGATACAGAACTTGGAATGAAAATATTCACAAGAACTTTACAGTTTATATTTATAAAGGTAGCATTGGATTTATTTCCAGAATCAAAGATAACAATAGACCATGCTATAAGTAAGGCAGTATATGGAGAAGTTCATAAGGAAAATCCATTAAGTAAAGGTGAAATTGATAAGATAAAGGTTAAGATGCAAGAAATAATAGATAGAAATGTACCAATTAAGAGTATGAGAACGTCAAAAGAAGAAGCTATTAAGATTTTTGAAGGATATAAGATGGATGATAAAGTTAAGCTTTTAAAGTATTGTGATATAAAGCATGTTCATCTTTATGAGCTTGAAGGACGGTATGATTATTTTTATGGTCCTATGGGATATTCAACAGGTATCATAAATAAATTTGATGTATTTAAGTATGAATCAGGATTCATTTTACAGAGGCCAGAAGAGACTAATCTAAGTGAATTAGCTGAATTTAGAGAAGAGAAGAGCTTAACAAAAATTTTCATAGAGACTCAAAGATGGCTAAACATTTTAGGAATTGAAGATGTCGGGACTCTAAATGAAAAAGTGCTTAACAATGAATTAAGAAATATAATTATGGTTTCAGAGGGGCTTCATGAAAAGAAAATAGCTAATATAGCTGATGATGTTTTAGATAGAAAAGATGTAAAAATCATACTTATCGCTGGCCCATCATCCTCAGGAAAAACCACTTTTGCGAATAGGTTAAGTATACAATTGAGAGTGAATGGATTGATACCTATACCATTGTCTTTGGATAACTATTTTGTAAATAGAGAAGAAACGCCGAAAGATGAGAATGGAGATTATAACTATGAATCAATTGATGCATTGGACTTGAGTTTGTTGAATGATAATTTGGAAAGGTTAATGAGTGGAGAGGAAGTGGACCTTCCTACTTATAATTTTAAAACTGGGGAAAAAGAATGGAATGACTATAAAGTTAAATTACCTAAAAATGGAGTTTTGATACTTGAGGGGATACATGGTTTAAATCCAAATTTAATTTCAAGCAATTTAAATAGGAATGTATTTAAAATATATATATCGGCATTGACACAGCTAAATATAGATAATCATAATAGAATTTCTACAACAGATGTACGAAAGGTGAGAAGAATAGTTAGAGATTCATTATCAAGAGGATATAAGGCCGAAGAAACTTTAAAAATGTGGAAATCTATAAAGAAAGGAGAAAAAAATAATATATTTGTTTATCAAGAAGGTGCGGATGTAGCATTTAATTCTACATTGGTTTATGAACTCGGAGTTTTAAAGCCATATGCATTAAAAGAGCTAGATGAAATAACGGAAGAAAGTTCAGTTTATTCAGAAGCTATAAGATTAAAATCGTTTTTGAACTTTTTCAAAGAGATTAATGTTGATGAAGTGCCAAAGAATTCTCTGTTAAGAGAATTTATCGGAGGATCAGCTTTTTATGAATATTAAATTAAGTATGTTATTTCACTAATATTATTATATAGAACTATAGATAAATTTGAACATTTATCTATAGTTCTTGTGTTCTTAAGATAAATTTATAATAGATAAAATATTAACAATGTTTCATTGTAAAAATAAGGATTAAAAGAAGAAAATAAGAAACAATAATTAGATATGAAATAAGATGCATTGGCAGTCAAGTAATTAAGAATGAATGAGCAAATAATATGTATTGATTTTAATTGTTATATTATTAACTAAGCTTGACACTATAAAGTAAATATGTGATACTAAATCTAACAAGAAAACAATTACATTGCAGTTCTGAAAAAATTTTAGAAATGTAGGCTATAGAGAAATAGAGAATAAAGCCACATAAAACTAAGTTTACTTAAGAAATCTTATGATTACCAAGTAAATTTAAAACTTATGTTTTAAACAGTTAGAAATATATGATTGTTTAAAATGTAAGGAGTTTTATGTGGCTATACTTATGGCCAAAATTACTTAATGTACATTGATTTAGAACTTTTAAATTAAATCAGTCATACTAAAATAAATTATGAATATTATGTAATGAGTTGTTTTCTAGTAATATTAACCGTTCTAAAATGTTAAAAAATAAACAAGTATTGTGAAGTAGAAGGGAGATAATGTTATGACAATTTTTTTTGCAGAGCTAGTAGGAACTTTATTACTTATTTTATTAGGTGACGGTGTTGTAGCCAATGTCGTATTAAAAAAATCAGGTGGATCAGGAGCAGGATTAATAGTAATTGCAATAGGATGGGCTTTTGCGGTAGGAATTCCAGCATTGATTTTTGGAAGTTATAGTGGGGCTCATTTTAATCCAGCATTAACAATTGCGTTAGCAGTAATAGGTAAAGTGGCATGGGCTCAAGTTCCGATTTATTTAGCTGGACAATGTATTGGTGCATTTTTAGGAGCAGTTTTGGTATTTATTGTTTATAATGATCAATTTAAAGCTACTGAAGATAAAGGAAGCAAACTTGGTGTATTTTGTACAGGCCCTCAAGTAAAGAATACTTCAATTAATTTTATAACTGAGCTTGTAGGAACATTTGTACTAGTTTATGCAATTTTAGGAATGGGAGATCAAAATCTATCAAATGGAATGGGAACATTGTTTGTAGCATTTTTAATTTTGGCTATTGGTGTAAGCCTAGGAGGCCCAACAGGATATGCAATTAATCCAGCAAGAGATTTAATGCCAAGAATCGCACATGCAGTATTACCTATACCTGATAAGGGAGATTCTAATTGGGGATATGCATGGATTCCTGTTGTTGCCCCAATTGTAGGAGGAACTTTAGCTGCATTATTTTATGTAATATTACATGGAATATTATAAAAGTTAATTAATAGTTAGAATTGACAGAGACAAACAACTATGTAATACTAAGAATAAAAAAGAAAACAATTACATGGGAGGGCCAATGAATATAAAAGAGTTATTAGAAGAAAATCCAATTATAGCAGCAGTAAAAAATGAAGAACAATTAAATCAGGCATTAGATTCAGAAGCTCAAGTTATATTTGTTTTATTTGGAGATGTAATGAATATTAAAGAGATAAGTGAAATTATAACATCTAGAAATAAAATAGGAATAATCCATATAGATTTAGTTGAAGGATTTACGAATAAGGAAATTGTTGTAAAGTATATTAAAGAAGAAACTAAATTTAGTGGAATAATAAGTACAAAGCCACAAGTTGTAAAACTAGCAAAAAAGTATAATTTACTAGGAGTTCAAAGAGTTTTTATATTTGATACACTTTCTTTAAACAATGTAAAAAATCATATGATTTCTGAATGCGATGCAATAGAGGTACTGCCGGGAATAATTCCAAAGGTAATTGAAATCATTTCAAAGTATTCTAGTAAGCCAGTCGTTGCTGGAGGACTAATTGAAACTAAGGAAGAGGTAATGCAGGCATTAAATTCAGGAGCAACATGCGTATCTACAACTAAAAAAGAAATTTGGAATATGTAGGCTGAAGAGAATTAGAGAATAAAGCCACATAAAACTGAATTTACTTGGGAAACACTTAATGGACTGAGTAAATTTAAAATTTGTACGAGGCAGTAAAAATAAATATTATTGCTTCTGTATAAATGGATGTTTTATGTGGCTTTAATTGTCGCTAAAATTACGTCTAGAACACTAACTCAATTTTTTAGGTCAACTATTTGTTAAATTCATTTCCTAAAATATAAATAATAAATTTAACCTTTTCTAGGTAAATATTAGAATATATAAATATTAGAAAGCAGGGTGTTTTTGTATGAAAAAGTATATATTAGCATTAGATCAAGGAACTACAAGCTCAAGAGCAATAATCTTTGATAAAGAACAAAATATATTAGGAGTGAGTCAAAAAGAATTTACTCAAATTTATCCAAACCAAGGATGGGTTGAACATAATCCTTTAGAAATATGGGCAAGCCAATATGGAGTTTTACAAGAAGTTATTGCAAAGACTAATATAACTCAAGAAGAAGTAGCAGCTATAGGAATTACTAACCAAAGAGAAACAACAATAGTTTGGGATAAAAATACTGGAGAACCAGTATACAATGCAATAGTATGGCAATGTAGAAGAACAGCAGGTATAATAGAAGAACTTAAACTAGACAAAGAATTTAGTGAATATGTAAAAGAAAATACAGGATTACTTTTGGACGCATATTTTTCAGCAACTAAAATAAAATGGATATTAGACAACGTAGAAGGTGCTAGAGAGAGAGCAGAGAAAGGTGAATTATTATTTGGTACAGTAGATACTTGGTTAGTGTGGAAACTTACAAATGGTAAGGTTCATGTAACAGATTATACTAATGCTTCTAGAACAATGCTTTATAATATAAAGGAATTAAGATGGGATGAAAGAATCCTAGAAAAGCTTAACATTCCAAAATCAATGTTACCAGAAGTTAAAAATTCATCAGAAGTTTATGGATACACAAATCTTGGAGGAACAGGAGGCGTTAGAGTTCCAATAGCAGGTATGGCAGGGGATCAACAATGCGCTCTATTTGGACAAACTTGTTTTGAAGAAGGTAGTGTTAAAAATACTTATGGAACAGGATGCTTCTTACTTATGAATACAGGAGAAAAAATGATTCATAGTAAAAATGGATTAGTAAGTACTATTGCAGTTGGTATAGATGGAAGAGTACAATATGCATTAGAAGGTTCAGTATTTGTTGGTGGTGCCGTTATTCAATGGATTAGAGATGAACTTAAGTTAGTTACTGATGCAGCAGATACAGAGTATTTTGCACAGAAAGTAGAAGACAATGGTGGAGTATATGTTGTTCCAGCATTTACAGGACTTGGAGCTCCATATTGGGATATGTATGCAAGAGGCGCTATCTTCGGACTTACAAGAGGTGCTAATAGAAATCATATAATAAGAGCTGCTCTTGAATCTATTGCATATCAATCTAAGGATCTTATAGATGCAATGCAAGAGGATGCAGGATGTAAATTAACAAGACTTAAAGTTGATGGTGGAGCAAGTAGAAATAATTTATTAATGCAATTCCAAGCTGATATAACAGGGGCAGAGGTTGTAAGACCTATTATAACTGAAACAACAGCTCTTGGTGCAGCATATTTAGCAGGACTTGCTGTAGGTTTCTGGAAATCAAAAGAAGAAATAGCTGAAAAGTGGGCTGTAAGTCAGTCTTATTCTCCAAACTTAGCAGAAGAGAAGAAAGAAAAATTATATAAAGGATGGAAAAAAGCCGTTAAGAGAGCAGAAGGCTGGGAAGAGGAATAGAATGATACTTTAATAAGTATTTATATATTTCAAATTAGCTTAACCTAATCACAAATTTTAAGAATTATAATGTACCCTAAATGTTTATACCATCTAGGGTACATAGTTTAAAGTAATATTTTAAAATAAAGTAGTGTTGTAGATTTTGGATAGTAAATAAAATTAAGAATTTAGGATGAGTAGTAGACAAGTATACATTTACATGATATAATGTATATATAATTTAAAATAAATGCTGAGAGAATATAGAGTCAAGCATGAAAACGTTGGTGGATTACACCTTGTTTTTTGCTTGACTTTTTTTATGCGCTATTAATAAGGAGGATGTAATATGTATGATGTAGCAATAATTGGATCAGGGGTTATTGGAAATTCTATTTTTAGGGAACTAACTAAGTATAATTTAAAAGTAGTTGTTTTAGAAAAAGAAAAAGATGTATCGATGGGAACAAGCAAAGCAAATTCAGCAATAGTTCATGCTGGATATGATCCTAAAGAAGGTACTTTAATGGCAAAATATAATGTAGCTGGAAATGAGATGTTTGAAGATCTTTGCAAAGAGTTAAGTGTACCTTTTAAGAGAAACGGATCTCTGATAATAGCTTTTAACGATGAAGATATGAAAACAGTACAAGCTCTTTATGAAAATGGGACAAAAATAGGCGTAAAAGATTTACAAATTTTAAGTAAAGAACAGGTTCTAGAAAAGGAACCAAACCTTAATCAAGAAATTTTTGGAGCTTTATATGCACCAACTGGTGGTATAGTAGGTCCGTTTGAATATACAATTGCACTAGCAGAAAATGCAGTAGCTAATGGAGGAGAAATTAAGCTAGAAAAAGAAGTTGTTGCGATAGAAAAAAATGATACATTCAAAATTACAACTAAAGATGGAGAAATAATAGAATCAAAATTTGTAATAAATGCAGCTGGACTTTATGCAGATAAAATTCATAATTTAGTTTGTAAGGAAAGCTTTAAGATAGTACCAAGAAGCGGAGAATACTTTGTAATGGATAAAACTCAGGGAAATGTAGTTAGCCATACAATATTCCAATGTCCATCAAAACTTGGAAAAGGGGTTTTAGTTACTCCAACTGTTCATGGAAATTTATTAGTTGGACCTGACGCCAGAGATATAGAAGATAAAGGCGATGTTGGAACACTAGCAGAAGGATTAAATGAAGTAAGAGACGCTTCAATGCGTACAACTAATAAAGTTAATTTTAGAGAAATAATAAGGAGCTTTGCAGGTCTTCGTGCTAATCCAGATACAGGTGATTTTATAGTAGAAGAAAATGATGAAGTCAAAGGTTTCGTAGATGTTGCCGGAATGAAATCACCTGGTCTTTCTTCAGCACCAGCTATAGCTCTTGATGTTGTAGAAATATTGAAAGAAGCAGGATGTAAGTTAGATAAAAAATCAGACTTTAAGGCAAAAAGAGAACAAATTCATTTTATGGAATTATCGGCTAAGGAAAAAGCTGAATTAATAAAGAAAAATCCGCAATATGGAAGAATGGTTTGTAGATGTGAAAGCATAACAGAAGGTGAGATTGTAGATGCAATAAAGAGAAGTATAGGGATACCATCCTTAGATAGTATTAAAAGAAGATGTAGACCAGGAATGGGAAGATGTCAAGGTGGATTCTGTGGACCAAGAGTTCAAGAAATAATAGCAAGAGAATGTAATGTCCCACTTGAAGATGTAGTTCAAGAAAAATCAGATTCATATATATTATTAGGTAAGACAAAATAGAAGGATGAGGTGTTATTATGAGTTATGAATTAATAGTAGTAGGTGGAGGACCAGCTGGTCTTGCAGCAGCATATGAAGCATATAATAGTGGAATTAAAAAAATATTGATTTTAGAAAGAGATAAAGAATTAGGTGGTATATTAAATCAATGCATTCATAATGGTTTTGGGCTTCATACTTTTAAGGAAGAACTTACAGGGCCAGAATATGCAGGAAGATTCATTGAAATGATTCAAGATACTAATGTTGAAGTTAAACTAGACACTATGGTATTAGAAATCGGAAAAGATAAAACTGTTTATGCAATAAATACAGAAGAAGGCTATATGGAACTCAAGGCCAAAGCTATAATTCTTGCAATGGGTTGCAGAGAAAGAACTAGAGGTGCTATAAATATTCCTGGTGATAGACCAGCGGGTGTATTTAATGCAGGTGCAGCCCAAAGATATATAAATGTAGAAGGATATATGCCTGGTAAAGAAGTCCTTATTTTAGGATCAGGAGATATTGGACTTATAATGGCTAGAAGAATGACTCTTGAAGGCGCTAAAGTTAAAGCTGTAGTCGAATTGTGTCCATATTCAAATGGATTAAACAGAAATATAGTACAATGTTTAAATGATTATGATATTCCTCTATATTTATCACACACAGTTGTAGATATTGTAGGAGATAAGAGACTTGAAAAAGTTGTAATAGCAGAAGTTGATGAAAATAAGAGACCTATTAAAGGAACTGAGAAAGAATTTGATGTAGATACACTACTACTATCAGTTGGATTAATTCCAGAAAATGAAATATCATTTAATGCCGGACTTGAACCTGATAGAAGAACTAATGGTTTAATTGTTAATGAGAGTATGGAAACTTCAGTAGAAGGAATATTTGCATGTGGTAATGTAGTTCATGTTCATGACTTAGTTGACTTTGTAACTCAAGAGTCAAAACACGCAGGTTTTTCTGCTGCTAAGTACATTAAGGGTGAACTTAAGAAAGACAAATATGTAAACATAATAAATGGTGCAAATATAAATTATACAGTGCCACAAAAAGTTAATGCAGAAGCTGTTGATGATAAACTAACTGTATTTATGAGAGTAAATAACATATATCATAATAAGGCATTAGTTGTAAGATGCAATGATGAAGTTATAGCTAAATTTAAAAGAGCTCACTTAGCACCATCAGAAATGGAAAAGGTAGTTTTAAGTAAGGTGCTATTAGAGAAAGTTAAAGGTGATATAACAATATCATTAGAGGATGGTGAATAAAATGGAAAAAGAATTAATTTGTATATGTTGCCCTAAGGGATGTCATTTAAAAGTAGATGCTGAAAATAAAAGTGTACAAGGTAATGGCTGTAATAGAGGTATTGAGTATGGAATAAATGAAGTTACAAATCCAGTACGAGTAATAACTTCTACTGTTAAAGTAGACAATGGAGAATTACCAGTAGTACCTGTTAAAACAAATAATCCAATTCCTAAGGGACTTAATTTCAAATGCATGGAAGAAATAAATAAAGTGACAATAAAGGCTCCTGTTAAAATAGGAGATGTTGTAATAAAAGATGTTCTTGGAACTGGCGTTGATATAGTTGCGACAAGAAATATACATGAAAAATAGAAACTAATAAAAGTTTGGTTAAAGCATCATCAATATTTAATATTGATGATGCTTTTATTATGGATTATAGTTTATAAATTATAATCCATAATAATAATTACATTTAAATTTCTAGTGGGCCAAGTGCTAATTTAAGATTAATATGTAGAAACTAAATTGAAACATATATATGTAATCAAATTTATGATATTATTTTAGATAGAAAAAGCTAGGAGTATAAATATATTAATAAAGAAAAACTAATTATATATAATAAATAAAAGGGAGGATATTTCTCACAATGAAAGGGATAGGAGTTTTCGATATTTTAGGGCCTATTATGATAGGACCCTCAAGTTCACATACAGCAGGTGCAGCGAGACTTGGTAAGATAGCAAGAAGTATAGCAGGTGGAGATGTATCAGAGGTGACATTTTTACTACATGGTTCATTTGCTAAAACATATAAAGGTCATGGAACAGATAGGGCTTTAGTTGCTGGTATTTTAGGAATGGAACCAAGCGATGAAAAACTTAGGTATTCTATGGAGATAGCAAAAGAAAAAGGTGTTAAATTTTTATTTAAGGAGGCAGAATTAGGGGATGTGCATCCTAACACAGTAAAATTCATTATAAAAACAATTGATGGGAAGTATTGTGAAGTTATGGGATCATCAATTGGTGGCGGAAATATTCAGGTTATAGAAGTTAATAATAATAAGGTTGATTTTACTGGAATGTATGAAACTTTAATAATAGCTCATAAAGATGCGCCAGGTGTAATTAATAGTGTTACAAGTATATTATATAGTGAAAATATAAATGTAGCTTTTATGAGAGTTTTTAGGCAGCAAAAAGGGCATGAAGCTATAATGATTTTTGAGATGGACAATAAAGTGAATAATATTTTAATAGAGAAAATTAAGAAAATAGAATTAGTACATAATGTAATCTCAATAAGCCCAGCAAAGGAAGGTGAATAATAATGTTTGCAAAAACAGGTACGGAATTGTTAGAAATATGTGAAAAACATAATATTTCATTAAGTGAATATGCAATAAGATATGAGGTAGAAGAAAAAGGATTGTCAAGAGACGAAGTAATAGAGAAAATGAGGAAAAATTTGAGCGTTATGATTTCGGCTGCTAATGAGGCAATGGAAAAAGAAGTTTATTCTGTTAGCGGATTAATTGGTGGAGATGCTTTTAAGATACATAATTATGCTAGGAGAGGAAAAACTTTGACAGGTGATGTAACTAATATAGCTATGGCTATGGCACTTTCTTCATCTGAGGTTAATGCTTCTATGGGCAAGATAGTTGCATGTCCAACGGCTGGTTCTTGTGGAATATTACCAGCAGTAATTTTAAGTGCTGGAGAAAAACTTGGATTAGATGAAGAAGGACTTATAAATGGATTATTTGCCGCAGCTGCTGTAGGAATGATTATTGGATTAAATGCAACACTAGCAGGAGCAGAAGGTGGATGTCAGGCAGAATGTGGGTCAGCTTCCGCAATGGGAGCAGCTGCTGTTATTGAGATGATGGGAGGAACTCCTGAGATGAGTTTAGATGCAGCAGCCATAGTAATTAAAAATGTACTTGGCCTTGTTTGTGATCCAGTTGCGGGACTTGTTGAAATACCATGTGCCAAGAGAAATGCACAAGGAGCAATAACTGCTTTATGCATGGCAGATATGGTAATGGCAGGTGTAGCTTCAAAAATACCATTTGACGATACGGTAAGTGCTATGTATAAGGTAGGAAAAAGCTTGCCAGAATCACTTAGAGAAACAGCTTTAGGCGGAATAGCTGTAACTAAAACAGGACTAAAGCTTAAAGAACAGGTATTTGGAAAGAAATAATGCACATATTAAAGTATTGTATAGAACTTAAAGTAAATTGACAAACAATCGAAATAGAATACATGAATTCTATTTCTTTATTTATCCATCACTTCAAGTATTTAATATATGCCTTTGGTTATTTCGGACATAGATACCGAACCTAAAGTAAAATATATATTTTTAATTATAGTCTACACTAGAAAGGAAGTTCATTCTTTTGTAGAAGTGTTACATTGAGTTTTTAGCTGTAGATATTTCCTTAGTAAAAGTTGTTTCATTTATTGATTGTCACGAGCTTGCCTCGGGAGCATGCAGAAATGGTGCAACTTCTTCTAATGGAAATTAAAAGCTAAATACTCCAGAAACCTGGAACAAATGAATGATATTCCTTTCAGTATTTACGTATATAACTTTAAGTTTACTTTAGGTATCTAGTGATTAATAATACCTTACGAAGGTGTCTTTGGGATTTTTATATTTCTTTGTATAAATTTACTTCCCCATTGCCTACACGAAGTTCACCTAGTAAAGGAACTATTCTTGTAAAATGCTCACTGTTGTTATGCAAATTGATTGCTTTTTCGTCTTTCCATTCTTCTATGAAGGTGAATATAGAACTATCATTAATATCTTGAAACAAGCCATATGAGATACAGCCTTCTTCTTTTCTACTTTTATCAATTAACTCTTCCGCAAGGCTTAGATATTTTTCTGTTTGTTCATTTTTTATAACACTTCTGGCCACTATTTTTATCATATTGATCCTTCTTTCTATAATATTTATTAAAATTAGTATATCACTTAATTAAGAAATATTTTAACTTTATTGGTAATAGATTATATGGAAGAATTTAGTGCATATATAAACTTACGATAGATAGACCAATTATAATCAATACTTATGCGTATAGCTCACCGAAACGAATAATATACTTTTGTTCCAGTTTCCAGGTAATTCTGATGGGTGATTCTAAGGCTATAAAGTTGAACCCAAAGTGCTAGCCTCAAAGAACAAGCTTTGAACTAGCACATTTGGAACAACTTATAGCCAAAGAATCACATCCATCAAAATCACCAATGAAACATTAAACAAAAGTATATTACTCATTTCTAGTTGGAGGATATTTCATAGTCTAAGTATAGTTTATGATTATGTTATCTATAATATGTTGCAATAATAAATTCTTATTTAAAGATCTATTAATCTAAGGATTTAATTAAGGCCAGAATGTAGAAATTTAATTACAATAATATATGCAAATTTCTTAATTTATTGTTCCAGTATATGAATTTGTATATAATTAACTATAAAATTACTAAACTAACTATAGTATAATATGTTGAAATAAGCTATCTATATAAAAATGTCTAAAAAGATTTATAAATAATTTTGATTGCAAATTATTGACCTAAAAGACTTTTGAAATTAAGAAAAGCTATTTTATTAATAGAGGAGAGGAATTTAATGAACTTAGGAGCAAGAGATCAGATTACTATTCTTATAGTTGATGATGAAAAAAGTATAGTGGACTTTATTAAAATGGGGTTAGAAGGTGAAGGGTATTTAGTATATGAAGCATATGATGGGAATGAAGCAATAGAGCTAGCAAGAAAAATAAATCCTAATATAGTTATATTGGATATTATGCTGCCAGGAATGGATGGATATGAGGTATGTTCAATTATTAAGAAGTCTATAAAAACATCAGTTATTATGCTAACAGCATTAGATGAAGTTGATGATAAGGTAAAAGGGTTGGATATTGGAGCTGATGATTATATGGCAAAACCTTTTAGCTTCAAGGAGCTTTTAGCACGCATTAATGCGAGGATAAGAAATAGTTTTCCGGAGCTAAGCGATATTACTTATATAGGAAATTTTAAAGTGGATGATAAAGCTCATGAAATAACCTATCGTGAAAAAGTATTAGATCTACCTCCAACCCAATACAATTTGTTAAGTTTTTTACTTATGAATAATGGAATAGCATTGAGCAAATCGCTTATACTTGAAAAAGTATGGGGATATGATTTTAATGGAGAAGATAATATTGTTGAAGTATACATAAGGTACTTAAGAGATAAGATTGGAGACAAAGATCATAATATCATTAAAACTGTCCGAGGTGTTGGATATAAGATGGTGGCACAATGAAAAAATTAAGAAATAAATTAAAAATAAAGAGTTTGAAATGGCAATTGTTGTTTAGGTTTCTTGTGATATTAATTTTATTATTGGGAATTATGGGACTTTTTCAGTATATAAGTATGAAAAATTATTTATACAAAACAAAGGTGCAAGTACTTCATGAGAGGTTTCATAATCTAGACTTTAAGAAAATGTCAAAAGAAAATATGGAGGATATAACTGAAAGTGATACTAAAGAAATTTTAAAGAATTTATGGGATAAAAATATGAGTGTAGCTCTAATAAATAAAAATGGAGAGCTGTTAGGTCAAAGAAGCAATATAGATACACCTAGAGATGATGATGACGGCGACGATGATTCAAAGGAGCCAGATGAGCTAAAGAGGAAAGAGGTACCAGTACCGGTGCTTTCTAGAGAGAAATATATAGAGATTTGTAATGAACAAGGGAATTTAGAACATACATATGAAGTAGTAAGAGATGAAAACAATAATTATCAAATGGTTGCATGGATAAAAGTTGGGGATTTAGATTCACCATCAGGGTTAATACAGCTGAGTACACCAATAGACGATATTACAAGTATCTTAGATAGGCAAGAGTATGTGCATATTAGTCTTTCGATTATGATTCTCATAGTGGGAACAATACTTGGAATCACTATTTTTAATCGAACATTGAAGCCGTTATATAAGATAACTGATACTGTGGAAGGAATAAGTGTAACTGATCTTCATACAAGACTAACGGAAGAAAGTGGTCAATTAGAAATTAATAGATTATCAAAATCCTTTAATATTATGCTTGAAAGAATAGAGGCATCATTTGAAAAAGAACAGCTTATCAAAGAAAAAATGAGACGATTTGTATCTGATGCATCACATGAATTACGTACACCACTAACTTCAATTCATGGTTTTGTTGAAGTATTATTAAGAGGGGCAGCAAAAAATCAGGAAAAATTAGATTTGGCTTTAAACAGCATATTGATGGAAAGTGAAAGGCTTGCAAAATTGGTAAATGACCTTCTAATGTTAACTAAATTAGATCAGAAGCCAATTGTTGAAATAAACAAGGAAAATTTAGATGATGTTATAAATGAAATAGTCCCTCAACTTCAAATACTTTCTAGAAATCGGACTTTAAACTTAAATCTGAAGAATAATATATATGTATATATAAATAAAAATCAAATTAAACAAGTCATATTTAACATAACTCAAAATGCTGTAATTCATACTGATAGAAACAAAGGTATTATAACAATTTCTACAGATATAGAAAATTACCAAAATAAAACTTTTGCAGTTTTAAAGATTTCTGATAATGGAGCTGGCATACCTAAAGAACATTTAGATAAAATATATGATAGATTTTTCAGAAGTGATTTTCACAGAGCTAGGGAACAAGGGGGATATGGATTGGGTCTCTCTATAGTAAAATCAATAATTGATAGCAATCGTGGAAAAATTAGAGTAGAAAGTGAGCTTGGAGTTGGGACAACATTCTCAATATATTTAAAATTAGAAAATAAGGCAGATGAATTTGATATTTTTTGATTGTGCCCAAATAAGAAAAGATGTTACAAAATAGATTTATTATATTATTTTGTAACATCTTTTTTAGTATATATCGTTATTCTATTGATTAAAATATCAACGCATCTTTAGTTTAAGATATCGCTAAGAAAATCTGGGTGAGTAGTCTTAAATAGTTCTCAGCAAATTCTAAGCTTTAACTAAGGATACATTAAGACTTTTTTGTTATAATTCCAACAATGAGGAAATTTATATATTTTAGGTAGGTGGGGATTATTATAAGTACAGTAAGTATTTTTATATTAATGATTGTGATAATAATAGTTATTTTATTTTTTATATTTGTGACTGGTAAAATTGAAAAACATGAAGCAACTAGGAGCAGTTATGCTCTTGGAACTTTGATCAACTTAAGAGCAAATGGAAATAAAGCTAAAATGGCAATAGATAAAGCGCTAGAAAGGTTAAACCAAATTGATGATAGAATGTCAGCTTTCAAAGAAAGTAGTGATATATCAAAAATAAATTTTAATGCAGGAAATAAGGGAAAGAAAGTAAATAATGATACTTATTTTGTAGTTAAAAAAGCCATAGAATACAGTAAAGTTTTAGAAGGTACTTTTGATCCTACAATAAGGCCATTAGTAAAGTTATGGAGCATAGGTACAAAAGAAGAAAAAGTTCCAGAAAAATCTCAAATAGAGAAAACATTAAAACTTGTAAATTACAATGATGTTATTTTTGATGACAAAAATAATTCAATAATGCTAAAACATGATAAGCAAGCTTTAGATGTCGGAGGTATTGCAAAAGGATTTGCAGCTGATGAAGTAAGAGATATTTTTTATCAGTATAATATTAAAAGTGCATTAATTGATTTAGGTGGAAACATTTTTGCTCTTGGAAGTAAGGAAGACGGTTCAGCTTGGAAAGTTGGAATTCAAAACCCATTTAAGCCTAGGGGAGAATTTATAGGAATATTAAGCGTAAAAAATAAATCAATAGTAACCTCAGGCAATTATGAAAGATATTTTATAAAAGATGGAAAGAGATTTCATCATATAATTGACCCTAAAACAGGATACCCATCTGAAAGCAAAATTATAAGTGCAACTATTATATCAGATAATTCAATTGAAGGAGATGGCTTATCAACTGGTGTTTATATAATTGGTATTGATAAAGCTATGAAGATTATAGAAACTATAGAGGGCATTGACGCTATATTTATTACAGAAGATAAGAAAATATATAAAACATCAGGTATTGATGAAAGTATTTTTACATTAACAGATAGTGAATTTTTTTAGCTATTGTGTCTGGAGCTAAATATAGAGGTAAGGGCATAATTGAGGAAATAAGAAAGCTTTAAATCAAGCAAAATGATAAGAAGAGATAATACCGATTGAAACAAACCTCGTTAAGTTGGAATATAACTTATTAGCAGGGATAAATTCAATTTGTACTATCTTTTTTTAGTTAGATTTTTCGTACAATTTAGCCTTTTCCTTAATTCTAAAATGTTTTAATTGCCATTTCTCAGCGAATTCTCAGCTTAGATTAAGGGCGCATTAAGGTTCTATTGCTATAATTCACTTAATTAAAGAAATTGCAATAGCAGATAATGAAGTGAAAATAATATTTCTATTGGAAATTAATTGGAAAAATATGATTAATGATAATTAACATAAAAAATTATTATTGCTAAATATAGAGAGTTAGAAAAGGGGAAAGAAACATGGTAAGTAAAATAAAAAAATCGCAGATTATAAGGCATATTATACAATTGATTGCATTTATTCTGTTACCAGGTCTTTATTCAATGACATTCAGTGAAGTAAAAACTGTATATCAAATGATTATCAATGGTAATGTTAACTTTTTGGAAGCATTACCAAGCTTAATAGAATTTATAGCTATTATGCTTTTGACTATAGTATTAGGAAGATGGTTCTGCGGTTGGATATGTGCATTTGGTGCATATAATGACTTAATATATTTTATATCAAAAAAAATATTCACAATAAAGTTTAGAGTAGATGAAAAAGTTGATTCTATACTTAAGTATTTCAAATATTTAGTATTACTTTTTATAATAGCTATTTCATGGACTATGGGAAGCAGTATACTGGAAAGCACAAGCCCTTGGGATGTATTTGGTCAAATAACTGATGTATCTACTATTTTTTCGAATTTACTTGTTGGATTGATATTTTTAATATTAATCACAATAGGATCAGCGTTTATTGAGAGGTTTTTCTGCAGATATCTATGCCCTTTAGGTGCAATATTCTCTATTATTTCTAAGATTGGAATAGTTAAGATTAATAAGCCAAAAGCTGATTGTGGTAAATGTAGAGCCTGCACAATGAATTGTTCAATGGGGTTACCGCTCTATAAGGTAAATTGTGTCAAAGGTGGAGATTGTATAAATTGCTTAAAATGTACTGAAGTATGTTACAGAAATAATGCTAATGTAAATGTACTTGGAAGAGATTTAGATGCTAAGTTAACAGGATCAGTAGCTATGGCTACATTTTTAGGTATATATGGATTCACTAACTTCGCCGGCAATGCAGTAACTAAATCTGGAATTGCAGCTAAGAGTAATGCAGTTTCAAGCAATTTAAATTCACAAACAGAATCTGCACCAGAAAGTTCAAAATTAAATCATGAAACTACAAGTTCAAATACAGTTCAAAATAATGCAAGTGAATATAAAGATGGGACATACACAGGAAGTGGAACAGGATATAGAGGAGGAACAACTAAGATTTCTGTAACTGTGTCTGATGGAAAAATATCAAGTATACAAGCTATATCCAATCAAGATACTCCAAAGTTTTATCAAAGAGCAGAGGGTACTATAATTAAGAGCATAATTTCAAAACAATCAACATCAGTGGATACTGTATCTGGAGCAACTTATAGTTCGAAGGGTATCATGAGTGCGGTAACAAATGCTTTGAATGAAGCAAAATAATAAAATATACTTGACGTTTGAAACTTAATGGTATAACCTTTAAATTGTGAAAGAAAATTTTGTAATTGAATAACTAGGGGAGCTAATATTTTGGCTGAGATTGGAAAGATTGATTTCCTAGACTCTTATAACCTGATTTGGATAATACCAGCGTAGGGAAGTATATTAATATTATTTGTGTAAGTATTGATATGATTTGTGCATGATTTATTGATGTATCCCTTGTGGATACATTTTTTTTATGCAAAATAATTAACTTCTTTTAAGGTTAATCAATTTAAACGTCATTGTAAAGGTGATTTAGTAAATTTATTTCACATTAAAAAGTAAGTTTATTGATTTTATTATTAAAGGAGTGAATTTTAATGAAAGAAAAGAGTAAAGCACAGAAGATGGCGTTAAGTGGCGTGTTAATCGGTATTTCTGTTATTTTTGGAACATTTTCAATACCGATTGGAGCTGCTAAAATATCTCCAATACAACATTTCGTAAATGTAGTTGGAGCAATAACACTTGGGCCAGTATATGCTCTTATGAATGCATTTGTGACATCTCTAATAAGAAATTTTATGGGAACAGGAAGTTTATTGGCCTTTCCAGGAAGCATGGTAGGAGCATTACTTGCAGGAATTCTTTATAAAAAATTTAGAAAGCCAGGTATTGCAGTAATTGGAGAAATAATTGGAACTGGAATATTAGGAGCATTATTAGCTTATCCTATAGCTACAATGGTGTTAGGAAAACAAGTTGCGGTTTTTGTATATGTTGTTCCGTTTATATCAAGTTGCAGTGTTGGAGCGATTATAGCGTACTTTTTTATAAAAGTTCCTGTCATTAAAAAAATACTAGTAGATAATGAGTTTCAAGTAAAGGGAGAAGCAACTAATAACATAGATAAGATTTAAATGAAATATTATAGGTGAAAGGATGAGTTTATGTTTAGAGCATTAACTATTGCAGGATCGGATACTTGTGGAGGAGCAGGAATTCAAGCGGATTTAAAAGCTTTCTCGGCAAATGGAGTATATGGAATGAGCGTTATCACAGCGGTAACGGCTCAAAATACTATGGGGGTTTTTGGAATTCAAGATATAAATCCTGAAATGATTGAATCTCAGATAGATGTTATTTTTGAAGATATAAGAGTAGATGCTATAAAAATAGGAATGGTTTCTAAAATTGAATCTATAAAAGCTATATCAAAATCTTTGAGAAAAGTTGATAAACTACCAGTGATAGTTCTAGATCCAGTTATGATTTCTAAAAGTGGATTTAATCTGTTATCGAAGGATTCAAAAGATACTTTAGTTAAGGAATTATTTCCATTAGCAACATTAATAACTCCTAATTTACCAGAGGCAGAAGAAATTTTAGGGATGAAAATAGAAAACTTAGATGAAATGAAGGAAGCGGCCTTGAAACTTAAAGAACTTGGTCCGAAGGCAGTTTTAGTTAAAGGGGGGCATTTAGAAGGGGAAGCAACAGACTTGTTATATGATGGAAAGAGCTTTCTTATTCTAAAACAAGAAAGAATAAATACTACCCATACTCATGGAACAGGATGTACTTTATCTTCAACTATAGCAGCAAATTTGGCTAAGAATATGACAATAGAGGAAGCGGTTAGAAGTGGTAAAGAATATATAACATGTGCAATCGAACATGGTTTTGAGCTTGGTAAAGGTGTAGGCCCTACTAACCATTTTTACGAGCTATATAAGAAAGCAGGAATGATTGAATAATACTATAGAACTCAAGTTGAATTTTATAACTAATAAATTAAATAATAATGGTATGAGGAGAGGGAAAGAAATGAATTATAAAACACAAATGGAAGCAGCTAAAAAAGGTATAGTTACAAAGGAAATGAAAATAGTAGCGGAAAAAGAAAGAATTTCAGAAGAAAAATTAATGAAACTTGTTGCAGAAGGTAAAGTAGCTATACCGGCTAATATCAACCATAAATCACTTAGCCCTGAGGGGATTGGTGATGGATTAAGAACAAAGATAAATGTAAACTTAGGGATATCAGGAGATTCGGTTGATTATTGCAGAGAGATGGAAAAAGTAAAAATGGCAGTTGATTTTGGTGCAGAAGCAATAATGGATTTAAGTAATTATGGGAAGACTCAAGAGTTCAGGGAAAAGCTTATAGAATATTCTCCAGCTATGATAGGAACAGTTCCTATGTATGATGCAATTGGATACCTTGAAAAAGATCTTTTAGATATAAAAGCTAAAGATTTTCTTGACGTGGTGTTAGCTCATGCTAAAGCTGGGGTTGATTTTGTTACTATTCATGCAGGAATAAATAAAAGAACAGTTTCGATATTTAAAGAAGATAAGAGAAGATTAAATATAGTATCAAGAGGTGGGTCATTGCTATTTGCATGGATGGAGATGACAGGAAATGAGAATCCATTTTATGAATACTATGATGAATTACTTGATATACTAAGAGAATATGATGTAACAATAAGTCTTGGAGATGCTATGAGACCTGGCTGTATTGATGATTCAACAGATGCTGGACAAATTACAGAACTTATAGAGTTAGGATTATTAACAAAAAGAGCTTGGGAAAAAGATGTACAAGTTATGATAGAAGGACCAGGTCATATGGCAATGAATGAGATTGCAGCTAATATGCAAATTGAAAAAAGATTATGCCATGGGGCACCTTTCTATGTACTAGGCCCTCTTGTTACAGATATTGCACCTGGGTATGATCATATAACTTCAGCCATTGGTGGCGCTATTGCAGCAACACATGGAGCCAATTTCCTTTGCTATGTAACACCAGCTGAGCATTTAAGACTTCCTGATTTATCTGATGTTAGAGAAGGAATTATTGCATCGAAAATTGCAGCTCATGCAGCAGACATTGCTAATGGACTTCCAGGGGCTAGAGATAGAGATGATGCAATGGCAGATGCTCGTCAAAAACTTGATTGGGAAGAGATGTTCAAGATTGCTATTGATGGGAAAAAGGCTAGAGAATATTTTGAAAGTGTACCACCAGAAGATATGCATAGCTGTTCTATGTGCGGGAAAATGTGTGCAGTAAGAACAACTAACAGAATTTTAAATGGCGATAAAGTGGAGCTTCTTGACCAGAAATAAGATTTATATGAGGTATAATTATATATGTTGCAGTTGAATTTCTATAGTATTATTTTTATTGAGTACTTAGTTTACTAGAATTTTAAATGCAAGTTCATAATTGCAACATAGATATCAAGCAAAAGAAACTTGAAAAATTTTTACTTTTGAGAGGAGGTATTTTAGTAAGGATCATTAAAGAATGAATTCTTACTAAAAGATATTTATGAGTAATGAAATATCAATTAAAATAGGAAGTTTATTAAATGAAGTTAGGAATAAGAAACCACTTGTGCATAATATAACAAATTATGTTACAGTTAATGATTGTGCGAATATTTTACTTGCAATAGGTGCATCACCAATTATGGCTGATGATATAAAAGAAGCAGCGGATATTACTAAGATTTCATCTGCCCTTGTAATAAATATTGGAACATTAAATGAGCGAACTATTGAATCTATGATTGCATCTGGTAAGAAAGCAAATGAATTAAATATTCCAGTCGTTTTTGATCCAGTTGGAGCAGGAGCATCAGAATTTAGAAATTCAACAACAAAGAGATTATTAGAAGAAGTGAAAATAAGTGTTTTACGTGGAAATATGTCTGAGATTAAATTTATAAGCGGATTAGGCTCTACAACTAAGGGAGTTGATGCCTCAGAAAATGACGCAAGAACAGGAAATGATGAGGGAATAGATGTAGCTAAAAACTTAGCTAAAAAACTTCAGTGTACTGTAGCCATTACAGGTGCAACAGATATTATATCTGATGGAGAAAGAGTAGTTATACTTGAAAATGGAACTAAGATGTTATCTAACGTCACAGGAACAGGCTGCATGACAACTGCATTAATTGGAGCGTTTTGTGGGGCAGGTTCAGATTATTTTATAGGAGCAGTTTCTGGTATCATTTCAATGGGAATATCGGGTGAAATTGCTTTGGATAAAGCAGGGAAGATTGGAACAGGAAGTTTTCATATTGCAATTATAGATGCCATAAGCAATTTGACTTCTAATATCATTGAAAAGATGAATAAGATAAAGGAAATATAATAAACAATGTTTGCGTGTATATCATTGAAATGAAATACACGCATTAATGTGTGAACTTATCTAAAATATAATATGAAGGAGAGAGGAGTTTCATGAAACCTAAAATAGATTATAGTATCTACCTTGTAACAGATAGAGATTTAATGAGTACAGAAACTTTAGAAGAAGCTGTGGAAAAAGCTATAATTGGAGGATGTACATTAATTCAATTAAGAGAAAAAGATTGTTCATCACTCGACTTCTATAATACAGCTGTGAGAGTTAAAGAAATTACAGATAAACACAATATTCCATTAATAATAAATGATAGAGTGGATATTGCACTAGCAGTAGATGCGGCTGGAGTGCATGTTGGACAAAGTGATATTCCTGCAGCAATTGTAAGAAAAGTCATAGGAAATGATAAAATCCTTGGAGTTTCAACAGGGTCTGTAAATGAAGCTCTTGAAGCAGAAAAAAATGGAGCTGATTATTTAGGAGTTGGTGCGATGTATTCAACTGGTACTAAAAAAGACGCAGATTCAACTAGTATGGATGAATTAAGAAAAATTAGAGAAAATGTATCTATACCTATAGTTGTAATAGGTGGAATAAATAAGGATAGAGTTAAGGATTTCAAAGGAATAGGAATTGATGGACTTGCAATAGTTTCTGCTATTATAGCAAAGGAAGATATTACTACAGCCGCTAAAGAATTAAAAAATGAATTTATTAAAATCTAACAATTAAATATATAGTATTTCAAAGGCACTGTTTACTGGAATTTCTGGTATAGTGCTTTTATTTTATTCTTATTTATACTGAGCATAAAATATATTTTGCAGAATATTGTCATATAGTATGTTTTGACAAATTATAGTAAAAAAATTAAACTTAAGATAGCATAAAGATTATAGTAGAATAGCAAGTTTAATGGAGTTTAATGACGATTAAAGTAATACTGCAGGTAATATCCATAGAGAGCTTGAAAGTAAGGATGTGCTTTGCTACGAAAGTTGGAAAATATATCAATAGAAAGTTAGGACTATCAATTTTGATAACGTCAGTAGTATTTATATTGGGATTAGCATATATAAAAAATCACAAGAACATAGGATCTAATGATATTGTCAGAAAAGAAAAAGAA
The DNA here is from genome assembly GCF_018223745.1 of Clostridium beijerinckii. Lineage (NCBI taxonomy): Bacteria > Bacillati > Bacillota > Clostridia > Eubacteriales > Clostridiaceae > Clostridium > Clostridium beijerinckii. The sequence goes on along the minus strand of NZ_CP073653.1, from coordinate 5,007,555 downwards.
GAATACGTGGAAAGAGAACGTGTATCGAAGAGTATAACAACAGTGGAGACAAATGATGATAGAATTCTTACACAAATAGGTAAAAAAAAGTTAATAGTAAATAGCTATTATAATATTGATGCTGCTTCAAATAGTAAAGAGGGTGATATGAGAGGCGTTGTAAAAGAAAAGTGGAGGCATATTAAGCCTAAGAAGGAATATACAATAGGCGTTTTGCTGCCTCACTTTGAAGATCAATATTGGGTCTCAGCGAATTATGGAATAATAAATTATGCAAAGGAATTAGGAGTGAAGGTAAAGTTATATGCAGTTGGAGGCTATATAGAGTTTGGAAACCAAAAAGAGGAGCTAATGGATTTAGCTGAGGATGATAAAATTGATGGAATAGTGTTTGCTACATTAGATAATACAAAATTTAATTCAGATGTAGAGAATATTGTTCATTATGATAAGCCTATTGTTGCACTAGTAAATGATATTAATAGTCCTGATATTAGCGCAAAAGCAATAGTTTCCTATTATGATATGGGATATAAAGCAGGAGAGTATGTTGTTGAAGATTCAGCAGGTAAAGATATAAAAATTGCATTTTTTCCTGGGCCAAAAGAATCAGGATGGGCATTAGATACATTAAATGGCTTTAAAGATGCAGTTTCAAGGTTAAAGAAAAATAATCAAAAGATAGATATTAGTAATCCTTTTTATGGAGACACTAGACCTGATATGCAGCGATTACATATAACAAGCGTTTTGGAAAATAATGATGATTATGATTATTTAGTTGGTTGTGCTCCAGCAGTAATTGAAGCCGAAAAATTTATTGCTAAATGCAAAGAGAAATTTAAAAATATAAGAATTGTATCAACATACATGACAAGTGATGTTTTTAATCTAATAGAAAAGGGATCTGTATTAGCTTCTCCATCAGATCAAACTATCCAACAATGTAGAATAGCACTAGATATGATTGTAAGAATTTTAAATGGAGAAAAGGCAGGGATAGATTTTCCATTCCAAAGTGGTCCGTGTGTGCCTATAATTTCAAAGGATAATATTTCAGAATTTGAGTATGAAGATCTATTTGGAAGTAAAGAGTACATTCCAGTATTAAATCATATGGGTAAATAAGGGTTAAATTATGAGCGTAAAAAAGAAATTCAGGAATATGAAGATTAAGCACAGATTTACAATTTCAACATTAACAGTGGTTATAATTACCATGTTAATATTTGAAATAATAAGAATAATAATATTGGTTGCAGGAATAAATAAGGATTCAATGCAAAAAGTTGAAACAATCACTAGATTAGCAGCACTTAGCTATCAAGACCCAATTTGGAATTTAAATATTGTAGGAATTAAAAAAATTAGTGATGCATTATTTGAGGATGAGGAAATTGGTTATATTCAAGTTAAAGCTAAGGGAAATGGAGAAATATATAATAAGTATAAAAAAGATGATATATATTCTGAGCAGAATTTGATCATAAAGAAGGTTAATGTTTTAAAAGATGAAATACCAATAGGTGAGATAACTATAGGTATTACAAGGTATTATAAATCAAAAGTTATTGAAAATTACATAATTGCTACAATTATAAGAATCTTGGTAATGGTTTTACTTCTTTGGTTAGCAATAAGTATTGTTTCCCGTATTGTTACCAAGTCTATATATGAGTTGAGTGTAGGAACTGATGAGATATCAAATGGAAACTTGACTCACAGATTATTTATTAATTCAAGAGATGAAATAGGGGAATTGGCTATTAAATTTAATAATATGTCTCAAAATTTATATAATATGATTCAGCAGAGGAATGAAGCAATAAGTGAACTCAAATCTTCAGAAGAGAAATTCAATAAGGCGTTTAATTATAGCGCCGATGTAATCGCTATTGTAAGGTTTAGTGATAAGCTATACATTGAAATAAATCAAGCGTTTTTACGCACTTTTGGATATAAACGTGAAGAGATAATTGGTCATTACTCCCATGAGTTTAACTTGTGGGAAAATGAAGAACATCATTTGAATGTGATTCAAATATTAGATAGTGGAGGTATGTTGCGTAATGAAGAGATAACTTGGAATACTAAATATGGAGAAGTTAGAGTTGGATTATTTTCAACGGAAATAATTGAAATTGACTGTATTGAATGCATAATATTTGTTTGGAATGATATTACAGAACGTAAAAAAATTAGCGAAGAGTTGAAACGCGTTAATGATGAACTAGAAGATAAAGTTAATGAAAGAACAAAACAACTTATGCAGACTCTTGCTGAGTTAGAAGATCAACATAATAAGCTCAAATCAGCTCAGTCAAAATTGATTCAATCAGAAAAGATGGCTAGTCTTGGTACTTTAGTAGCAGGGGTAGCACATGAAATTAATAATCCCATTAATTACATATATTTAAGTTCAAAAGTTCTGGATATGGATTTATACAATTTTAAAGAAGAACTTATGGAATTATTAGATGATGCGGATGATGATGTGTTAAATTTTTTCGAACAATATTTCAACAAATTTTCTAAATCAATAATTAATATTCTAGATGGATCTAATCAAGTAACAACCATAGTTAACGATTTGAGATTATTCTCTAGGCTTGATGAGGCTGTTAAAAAAGAGATAGATGTTTCAGAAGCTTTGGAAACGACAATAAGGTTAGTTAAAACTCAATATACTAAACAAATTAAATTTATTAAGAACTTTCAAACTCATAGGAAGATAGTGTGCTATCCTTCACAATTAAATCAGGTATTTTTAAATATAATTGTAAATGCGTGTCATGCTATAGTTGAAAAGCAAAATGACTTAGTATGTGAAAATAATGGATTAATAGTAATAAGAGTTTTTGACAATAACAAAGAAATTATAATCGAATTTTGTGATAATGGGTGTGGTATGACTAAAGATACAATATCAAGAATATTTGAACCATTTTTTACAACTAAACCAATGGGACAAGGAACATGGTTAGGTATGTCTATATCATATGGTATTATTGAAAAACATAATGGAACTATTGATGTTGAATCTAAAGTGGGGGAAGGATCGACTATAACTATTCATATTCCTTACTAAAGATATTAATAATAAAATCAATAAGGCACCATAATCTAAAATTATATTTTAATTTCAGTAAGGAGAAGATAAATGAAATTTGTTATAAATAAGGACAAGCTTAGAGAACTTAATAAAACAGATAGTAAAGATAAAAAATATACAATACTATTAATTGATGATGAACTAGCAAATCTTGAGGCTTTAACAAGACTCTTAGAAGAAGAGTATGATGTAATCAAAGCAGAAAATGGGTTTGAAGCATTAAATATACTTAAAGATGAATCATGTTCTAAAAAAATCAATTTGATTATCTCAGATCAGCGCATGCCAGGAATGACAGGGGTTGAATTATTAAAGCAAACAATATCTATTGTCCCAAATGCAATTCGTATTATTTTAACTGGATTCATGGATGTGAAAGATATTATTGATTCAATTAATGAAGGGCATATTTATAAATTTCTTTTAAAGCCATTGGAGGCAGATGAGTTGTTAATTTCCGTAAAAAGGGCTTTGGAGACATATGAATTGAAAATGAAAAATATTAAGCTTATAGATGAGTTAAAGCAAACAAATAAGAAATTAAAGAAAAGTGAAGTTTACTTAAGCACTATTTTCAATTCGGTAAGTGATGCAATATTGATTCATGATTTTAATGGGATTATAGTTAACGTTAATGATACTGCTAATAGGCTATATGGATATCTACATGATGAACTAATTGGTATGAGTATAAAAGATATTATTTCAAAAAATTCACCGTACATATACGATGATATACTTAAATTGATTAATGATAGAAAGAAAAATAAGATTAATACTCCAGTAACCCTTGAAGCTATTTCAATAGATAAAAATCATAAAGAGTTTTGGGTTGAGAGTAATAGTCGTGCAATAATATTTAATGAGCAGAAGGCTATTATTGCAACTGTAAGAGACATAACTGAAAGAAAAAATACTGAATTAAAATCAAAAGAAGAGGCTTTGGAATTAGAAAAATTAAGAACTGAATTTTTTGCTAATATTTCTCACGAATTGAGAACACCACTTAATATAATACTAGGTGTGATACAAATTCTAAGAAGAGATCTTTTAGATAAAGAAAAACCGATCGACAAAGGAAAGATAATTAATAATATAGACATTGAAAGACAAAATTGTTTTAGATTACTTCGTTTAATAAATAATTTAATTGATTCAACTAAATTAGATGCAGGACATTTTCAGATTGATATGATTAATTGTAACATTGTCAGTGTCGTAGAAGAAATCACTCTGTCAGTAGCTGGTTATATAAGCAATAACAATATAAACCTTATATTTGATACCGATGTTGAAGAAAAAATTATTGCTTGTGATCCTGATAAAATTGAAAGGATTATGTTAAACCTACTGTCTAATTGCATAAAGTTTACAGATGATGATGGAAGCATATTTGTAAATATATTTGATGGAGAAGAATATATAACCTTGTCTGTAGAAGATACAGGTATAGGAATTCCAGAAGAAAAAGTTGAAATTATTTTTGATAGATTTAGACAAGTAGATAAATCTTTTACAAGAAATTATGAAGGAAGCGGAATTGGATTATCTCTCGTAAAGTCCTTAGTAGAGATGCATGATGGCACGATATCAGTGGAAAGTAAATATGGGGTAGGAACTAAATTTACGATTAAACTTCCAGTAAAGGTATTAAATAAAAGTAAAGAAAGAGTTAATATAAGTAATAATATAATTAATACTTGTGTAGAAAAAATAAATATTGAATTTTCAGATATATATAAACAACATTTGTAGAGGAATAAGTAAAAAAGTACGAGATTATACTTAGAATTTGCAAATATATAGTCAATTAACGAAAAAGCAATATATTATATGTTTTTATGAAAATATATAAGAATTTGTGTATAATATATATGGCGAAATACATTAGTATAACGATGTTAAAGGTATTATTAATTGTTTGTTATACAAAAAAGGTGTATAATGTTCTGATTTGGACGAAATATATCTAGGGAGGGATTTTTACATGGAAATATTAGAATTGAAAAAAAATTTATACTGGACAGGAGTATTAGATGCCAATTTAAGGGTATTTGATATTATCATGGAAACAGAGTTTGGAACTTCTTATAATTCTTATTTACTTAAAACAAGTGAAAAAACAGTATTATTTGAAACTGCAAAGGCTAAGTTTTTAGATGGATATTTAAAGGCGTTAAATAAGCTAGTTGATATTAAGGATATTGACTATATTGTAGTAAACCATACTGAGCCAGATCATGCAGGGAGTATAGAAAAACTTATTGAAATGAATCCTAATATTAAGATTATTGGAAGCCAAGTTGCTATAGGATTCTTGAAGAATATTGTTAACAGAGAATTTAATGGAATAATAGTTAAAGAAAATGAGACTTTAAGCTTGGGTGACAAAACTTTACGTTTTATGTCAGTACCAAATTTACATTGGCCTGATACAATGTATACTTATATTGAAGAAGATAAGACTTTAGTTACTTGTGATTCATTTGGTTCTCATTATAGTTTTGAAGGAATTCTACTAAGTAAGGTTACAGATAATGAGGGATATTTAAGAGCTCTTAAATATTATTTCGATTGTATTATTGGACCTTTTAAGAATCCATTCATGATTAAAGCATTAGATAGGATTAAAGATTTAGAAATTGATATGATTTGTACAGGACATGGTCCAGTTCTTGACTGTAGAATAGATGAAATTATGGAATATTATAAGAAGTGGTCTAATGTTTCAAATCCAAATCCTAGAAAGACAGTAATCATACCATATGTAAGTGCGTATGGGTATACAAAAGAATTAGCAGAAAAGATTGCAGAAGGAATTAAGGCTAGTGGAGATATAGATGTTAGAGTTTATGATATGGTAGAGGCAGATAAAGACAAAGTTCTTGAAGAACTAGAATTTGCAGATGGTATTTTATTTGGTTCACCAACAATAGTTGGTGAGGCTCTAAAGCCAATATGGGATTTAACTACTTCAATCTTTGCAAGAACTCATGGTAATAAACTAGCAAGTGCTTTTGGAAGTTATGGATGGAGTGGGGAAGCTGTTCCTCATATTATAGAAAGACTAAAGCAACTTAGAATGAAGGTTGTTGATGAAGGATTCCGTGTTAAATTCAAACCAAGTGAGAGTGAGTTAAGTGATGCTTATGATTATGGTTATAATTTTGGATTCCTGCTTTTAAATAAAGAAAATCTAAATAAAAATTAATATGTAATTGTTATTTTATTAGGACTTATTGTAATAAGTCCTAATTTTAGTTATCATATTTTAAAAATGACAAGTTAAAGAATGGGTTTTGACTTTGTTTAGAAAAGAGTACTAAGGCAAAGGTATGAGTAATTATGATTCTTAGAAAAGGAGATTAAAGAATGAGTATAGGATATGCATGTTTAACAATAGGAGTTCCAGATGCCAATCTAAAAAGCTGCACTGCTAAGAGTTTAACTGAAGAAAAGTTATTGGAAATAATATCGTATAATTTGAAATCTCTTAAAAATATAATTGAATATAATATAAAGAATAATATAAAGCTTTTTAGGATTAGTTCAGACTTAATACCATTCGGATCCAGTCATTTGAACCAATTATCATGGTGGAATATATTTTCCCAAGAATTTGGGGAAATAGGTAGAAAGATTATGGATAATGATATAAGGGTATCGATGCATCCAGGGCAATATACAGTGCTTAATTCTCCTAATGATGATGTTGTAAAGAGAGCAATTGAAGATTTAAATTATCATGTTAAAGTTTTGGATAACTTTGGAATTGGAGAAAATCATAAAATTATATTGCATATTGGTGGAGTTTATAATGATAAAGAGCAGGCGATAAAAAGATTCGCAGATAATTATAAACGTTTGAATGATCAGGTGAAAGAAAGACTTGTTATTGAAAATGATGATAAATCGTACAATATAAATGATGTTCTTAAAATAGGAAATGGACTAAATATTCCAGTTGTTTTTGATAATCTTCATAATGAGATAAATTGTTATGATAGAGAAAAAAGCGATTCATATTGGATAAGTGAGTGCAATAAAACATGGAGAGAGAAAGATGGAAGGCAGAAAATACATTATTCTCAGCAAGACCCATTAAAAAAGGCAGGCTCTCATTCAAATACAATAAAAATTAATAAGTTTATAGAGTTCTATGAAAGTGTAAAAGGGAAAGATATAGATATAATGCTTGAAGTTAAGGATAAAAATTTTTCAGCTGTAAAGTGTATAAATTCTATAGCTGAAAATACTAAAATAAAAAAACTTGAGGAAGAATGGGGAAGATATAAATACAAGGTTTTAGAGAATTCTCCTTCAAATTACTTAGAAATAAGGAAGCTGCTTAAAGATAAAACTCAGTATCCAGCGGTTAAGTTTTATAATTATATTGAAGATGCCATGGAAGAGGAAATAACAATTGGAAATTCAATAAATACTGCATTACATGTATGGGGATATTTTAAGAATTTAGCAGATGATAAAGAGAAAATGAGCTTTTTAAAAAGTATTGAAGATTATAAAAATGGAAAAGTTTCAATAAAATTAATAAAAAATAAATTGTTTAAGATGGCTGTAAAATATAATGAATCATACCTTTTAAACTCGTATTATTTCCTATAAAATAGATTTATTAATTGTGAATTATAATAATTTTCTAGTATTTGATACAGTTTTACTATAAAAAAAGGTATAATATTTTCATATAGATGAAAGTTATAGGGAGGAATTTTATATGGAAATATTAGAATTAAAAAAGAATTTTTATTGGACAGGAGTTTTAGATCCTGGTTTAAAAGTATTTGATATAGTTATGGAGACAGAGTTTGGAACATCTTATAATTCCTACTTACTTAAAACAGGGGAAAAGACTGTATTATTTGAAACTGCCAAAGCTAAATTTTGGGATGGGTATTTAAGTGCATTAAATAAATTAGTTGATATTAATGATATTGATTATATTGTAGTAAATCATACAGAACCTGATCATGCTGGGAGTATAGAAAAGCTTATTGAAATCAATCCTAATATTAAAATAGTTGGTACACAAGTTGCTATAGGATTTCTAAAGAATATTGTAAATCGTGATTTTTATAGCATAACAGTAAAAGAAAATGATACTTTAGAATTGGGAGATAAAACATTACGTTTCATGTTCTTACCTAATTTACATTGGCCAGATACAATGTATACATATATTGAAGAGGATAAAACCCTTATAACTTGCGATTCGTTTGGATCTCACTATAGTTTTGATGAAATATTATTGAGTAAGGTTAAAGATAATGAGGGTTACTTAAGAGCTACTAAATATTATTTTGATTGTATCATTGGGCCTTTTAAGACGCCATACATGGTTAAGGCATTAGATAGAATTAAAGATCTAGATATTGATATGATATGTACTGGGCATGGTCCAGTTATAGATTGTAGGATTGATGAAATCATGGAACTTTATAAAGAATGGTGTACTGTAGTTAATCCAAATCCAAGAAAAACAGTAATTATACCTTATGTTAGTGCGTATGGATATACTAAAGAGTTAGCTGGTAAAATATCAGAAGGTATTAAAGATAGCGGAGATATAGATGTAAGATCGTACGATTTAGTAGAAGATGATAAGGAAAAAGTAATTGAAGAATTAGGATTCGCTGATGGAATTTTATTTGGAACACCTACTATAGTTGGTGAGGCTTTAGAGCCAATTTGGGATTTAACTATAAAGATGTTTGCTAGAACACACGGAGGAAAACTTGCTAGTGCCTTTGGAAGTTATGGATGGAGTGGTGAAGGAGTTCCACACATTATAGAAAGATTAAAACAACTTAGGATGAAGGTTGTAGATGATGGATTTAGAATTAAATTTAAGCCTAGTGATAGTGAATTAAGTGAGGCTTATGATTATGGATATAATTTTGGATGTATACTTCAAAATAAAGAGAATCCAAAGAAAAAATCAGCTAAAAGAACATTAGTAAAATGTTTAGTGTGTGGAGAAATATTTGATTCAAGTCTTGAAATATGTCCAGTTTGTGGTGTAGGAAAAGAAAATTTCGTACCAGTTGAAATAGATGATAGCAATTATAAAAATAATACAAATGAAATTTATCTAATTCTGGGAAATGGAGCGGCAGGTATAAGCGCTGCAACGTCTATAAGAGAAAGAAATGAAACTTGCTCTATAGTATTAGTTTCTAATGAAAATGTGCTAGGTTATAATCGTCCAATGCTTACAAAGTCAATGATAGCTAAATTTAATTCGAAACAAATTGCAGTTCATGATGAAGCTTGGTATAAAGAAAATAATATTACAAATGTTCTTGACAGAGAGTTAATTCAAATAAATGCTAAAGATAAAGAGGCTGTGTTTAAAGATGGAATTAAATTAAAGTATGATAAATGTATATATGCTTTAGGAGCTGAATGCTTTGTTCCACCAATTTCAGGGAAAGATAAGAAAGAAGTTATAGCAATCCGTAGGATTTGCGATACAGATAAAATTACAGAATTATTGCCAAAGGTAAAGAATGCAGTTGTAATAGGTGGAGGAGTTCTCGGACTTGAGGCTGCATGGGAATTAACAAAAGCAAAATGCAAGGTTACAGTATTAGAGCTTGCTGATAAATTAATGGGACGTCAATTAGATTATGAAGGCGGAAAATTCCTTGAAGAAATAATTAAAGGTCAAGGAATTGATGTGAGATTAGGCGTAAAAATTGATGAAATAGAGGGTGAAGATTCAGTTACTGGAGTTAGAATTAATGGAGGAGAAGTTATTGCAGCTGATTTAGTTGTTATATCTTGTGGTATTGTACCTAATTCTAAAATAGCTCAGGAAGCAGGAATTGATGTTAATAGAGCAGTAATAGTAAATGAAAAAATGGAGACTAATATTTCTGATATTTATGCATGTGGAGATTGTGCAGAATATAATGGGATAAATTATGGAATATGGCCACAAGCTCTAGAAATGGGAAAAGTAGCAGGGGCTAATGCAGCGGGAGACTCATTAACTTATGAAACAGTAGATGCAGCATTAACATTTAATGGAGCTAATACTTCACTGTATGCAATTGGTGACAACGGTAAGAACCCAGAAATCCAATATAAAACAGTTGAATTTAAAGATCCGGTTAAGAAGACATATACAAAATATTATTTTGCAAACAACCGTTTATGTGGAGCTATTTTAATTGGAGATACTAGCAACTTGGCTAAAGTAACTCAAGATGTGAAGGAAAGTAGATTATTTAAAGATATGTTTAAATAGAAATTTAAGATAATTTAAATTTGGAGATAACGAAATTAATTTGAATTTGGTTATTCTATTCTAAGGCTGCTGGCAAAATGTCGGCAGCTTTTAATTTTTGAATTATTGTTATAATGCACAATAGATTAAATAAATTGAAGAAGTAAAACAGTTAGAATAGTTACTATTATACTATTAAAAGCCAGACTTTCAGAGTTTAATAATATTAAACTTATGAAGAAAGACTCGCTGCAGCGGCAGTTTCACGTAAGAAGGCATAGATATTTAAAAGCTGTGCATAGTATGAAAATTCAACTAATAAAGTAGCACATAAGATTTAAATTAAGAGCCTATTGTTCAAATACACAAAAAAAAATGTCAAGTAAACAATATCAAGGTCTTACTAAATATATTATTATGTATATGTTAGTAAACGTTAACTCGCTTACACGGTATAATAAAGTATAAATTTGTATAATTATTGAATTTGAGGAGGAAGTAAAATGGCAGTTATTCATTGGAGTGGAGCGATTATTGGATTAGTAATCGCTATAATACTAATTTTAAGGAAAGTGAATCCTGTATATGCACTTTTTGGAGGGGCTGTTATAGGCGGATTAATTGGTGGAGCCAGTTTAGCTAATACAGCACAAGCTATCATTGAAGGTACGAATAGCGTAATGGGAGCGGTTGTTCGTGTAATAGCAGCAGGAGTGCTTGCAGGTGTATTAATTGAATCTGGAGCAGCAGAGAAAATTGCTGAGACTATAGTAGAAAAATTTGGAGAGAAAAAGGTTCTCTTAGCAATTGCACTATCAAGCATGATAATCACAGCGGTTGGAGTTTTCATACCGGTTACAGTTATTATAGTTGCACCTATAGCGCTTCCTGTGGCTAAAAAAGTTGGAATCACTAAGTCATCTATACTTTTAGCTATGATAGGAGGAGGTAAGGCTGGAAATATAATTTCTCCAAATCCTAATACAATTGCGGTAGCTAAAGGATTTAATGTTGAATTAGCACAAGTTATGATAGGAGCATTTATACCAGCTGTAATTGGGCTTATAGTTACATATTTTGTTGCGACGTTAATTAGTAAAAAAGGAGAAATGATTAAAGAGTCAGAAATACCAGTTAGAGTAGATAATAAGATAAAGCCAAGTTTTGGAAAGTCGATGGTAGCGCCAATAGTTGCTGTAATATTATTAGCACTTAATCCTATAGCAAATATGTTGCATCTGAAATTCTTAGCAACTATTCAAATAGATGCAATGTATATATTGCCTATAGCAGGATTAGTCGGATTGTTTGCAATGGGACAACGTAGTAAGATTCTTGAGTATACAACATCAGGATTAAATAGAATGACGCCAACTGTAATGATATTAATTGGTGCTGGAGCAATAGCGGGTATTATTTCTAAATCAAATTTAAGTGATGCAGTAGTATACTGTATTCAACAAACAGGTATTTCAGGAATATTTTTAGCACCTATATCAGGTATATTGATGGCAGCAGCTACGGCTTCAACATCTACAGGTGCAATTGTAGCAACAGGAACTTTCGCGAAAGCAATACTAGCTGTTGGTGTCGCGCCTTTAAGTGCAGCAATTATGATCAACACAGGAGCTGTAGTTATCGATCATCTACCTCATGGTAACTTCTTCCACGCATCAGCAGATGCAGTAAAAATGAATATAAAGGAACGTATGAAATTAATGCCATATGAATCTATAGTTGGAGGATCTATGGTTATCGTATCAATAATAATATACGGTTTTATAAAATAATAAGATAAGTATAAGTAAAATTTATTTAATTTAATAATCTCACAAAATATAAAAATTTAGTTAGGAGCGTTGAAAATGAAAAAAGATTTAGTTATTGTATTAGCACCTGATTCTTTTAAAGAGAGCATGACAGCAAAAGAAGCTTGCGAGGCAATGGAAAGAGGAATAAAAAAAGCAAATAGTGATATAAAATGCTTACATGTGCCTATGGCTGATGGTGGAGAAGGAACTATGCAGTCATTAGTAGATGCTACTAATGGAGAAATATATTCATTAAAGGTAATGGGGCCCCTTGGTAATCAAGTAGAAGCACAGTATGGTATTTTGGGAGATAAAGAAATAGGAATATTGGAAATGGCTAGTGCAAGTGGAATACATTTAGTACCACCAGATCAGAGGAATCCTTTACTAACTACAACTTATGGTACTGGACAACTTATAAAGGCATGTTTAGATAGAGGTGTAAAAAAACTATTAATAGGTATTGGAGGAAGTGCTACTAATGATGGTGGAGCAGGAGTTATACAGGCACTTGGAGGAAAACTATTAGATGATAAAGGCAATGAATTAGCTCTTGGTGGTGGAGAATTAGGAAAACTAAATAGTTTAGACTTAAAGAATTTTGACCCAAGATTAAAAGATGTTGTAATTGAGGTAGCCTGTGACGTTAATAATCCTCTTTGTGGTGAAAAAGGAGCTTCGAATGTATTTGGACCACAAAAGGGAGCAACACATGAAATGATAGAAATATTGGATAATAATTTAAGACATTATGCAGACATAATAAAAAAAGAATTAGGAAAAGATGTTTTAAATGAACCAGGAGCTGGAGCAGCTGGAGGACTTGGAGCTGGACTTATGGCATTTTTAAATGGAACTCTAAAAAAAGGTATTGAAATGGTGATACAATATGCTTCATTAGAAGAAAAAGTGAAAGAAGCAGACATGGTATGGACTGGAGAAGGAAGCATAGATTTTCAAACTCAATACGGTAAAACACCTTTAGGTGTTGCTACAATTGCTAAAAAACATAATAAGCCGGTAATTGCACTAGCTGGGAGAGTTGGTGAAGATATAGAAGTTCTATATGAAAGTGGAATAGATTCAATATTTGGAATAACTAAGGGGGCAACTTCGTTAGAAGAAGCTTTGGTAAAAGGTCAGGAGAATATTGAAAAGACTGCTGAAAATGTAGTTAGGCTTATGAATCTACTTTAATTAATTTAATATAGGTATAATATTAAAAGTGCGTTTTATTTTAAGACGCACTTTTAATTTATCTATGTGGACATTATTTTGATTGATAATCTAATTAATATATAGTTAGCTTTTTTTTATTGTTAAAAAGTATCATAATAAATAGTAGATAGATAAATAATTTGAAAATTAGATTTACACTTTACAACAAATACTATATTAAAAAGTAGAAACATTTTCATAGTTCTGCGGAATAATAATGTTTCTGCTTTCGGTAGAATTCATATTACAAGTTGTTTATATTCTAAATATATTGAAAAAATTTAGTTTAAATTATAGCCTTATATTTCTATAATATAATTATAGCCTAGAAAGGGATGATTGATATGACGCTATCTAAAACCATAGCACAAAAAATTGTTTTAGAAATGATGAATGTAATTCCTTACAATATAAATGTTATGGATGAGAATGGAATAATCATAGGCAGTGGAGATATTAAAAGAATTGGGAATGTACATGAGGGAGCTAGGGAAGCAATAGATAATCAACAAATAAACGAAGTGTATGAAGAAGATTATAGAATGAAGCCCGGGGTCAACGAACCTATTATTATCAATAATAAAGTAATAGGAGTGATAGGAATAACTGGGCATCCAGATGAGGTAAGAAGATTTAGTAAACTCGTCCGTGTAACTGCAGTTTTATTAATAGAACAATCTAAAGCAGACGAGGAAATTCAGAACAAAAGATTAAGTATGCAGAAATTTTATAATGAACTAGCTCATAGAAAGATAAAATACGATGAAAGTTTCCATCAAAGAGCTAAAAGCTATGGAATAGATCTTACGAAAAAATGCAGAGTTATTCTTGTGGATGGAAATATAAATTCTCGAAGCTTTAAAATATTGTATCAGAAGTATTCAAATTATAGTGAGGTTGATAATAGAATAGCATTTTTTGTTACGTCTAAGGACATGTATAATGGATTGCTCGAGAACTTAAAAACAAATAAAGATGTAAATAGGATAAGCATTGGAGCAAAAGAAGATGTCGCAGCTATTTCACTAGAAAGTGCAGAATTAGCAATGGAATTTGGAGCAAAGATAAAATCAGCAAGTTTAGTTTATAACTATGATGACTTGAAATTTTTTATCAATTTATCTCATGATAATAAATTACCTTTGGTATCAATGATGTCAAATCTTGATAAGGCAGGGAATAAATTAGAACTTATTCAAACTATACAGGCATATATTGAAGAGAATGGGGATATCGGTAATGTGGCTAATAGATTAAATATACATAGAAATACTTTAAATTATAGGCTAGAAAAAATAAAAAAATTAACGGGGAAAAATCCGAAAAATTTATTAGAATTGTTTGAGTTGTTGTGTGGGTTAATTTGGAGATAATCATTTTATGTTTAAGATTTTAATTATGTGGTATATACTAGTATTAAGGTATAATTGAAAAATAACAAGTCCATCTGCCAAGACTGTTTTCAGACATGGAAAGCTCAATTCGCATACACTCGCTGAGTAAGAGAGTCACACCAAATCACAGATTTGGGTTCTCTTCTCATCAGCATATTGGTTTAATAGACTTACCATGGGCAATCTATTTGATTGCCTAATGAAAAATAACAATGGCATTTTAGACTCGTTATTTTATTTAATATGCTAAAAAAGAAATTTACAAGTAGAATTTATTATATATAAGAGAAAGGGAAGCAAAGATGGATACTAAACAAAAGATATTTTATGCTTTAAAAAAATACTACGGATTTGATACTCTAAGAAGAGGGCAGTTCGAGATTATAAATAGTATTTTAAATGGTGTGGATACTTTTTGTCTTATGCCTACAGGGGCAGGGAAATCTATTTGTTACCAGATTCCAGCTATAATTATGCAAGGTGTAACTATAGTTATATCTCCTTTAATATCGCTTATGAAGGACCAAGTGGACAATCTAGTTGGGGCTGGGATTAAAGCCGCATATATAAATAGTACTCAGAATATGGACACTATAAGAAGTATATTAATTGAAGCATCTATGGGGGAGTACAAGATAATATATATATCACCAGAAAGATTAGAATCCAAAATATTTAGAGAATTGATTAAAGATCTTCATATATGCCAAATTGCTATAGATGAAGCACATTGTGTATCTCAGTGGGGGCATGATTTTAGGCAGAGTTATTTAGGAATATCAGATTTTTATAAAAGTCTTAAAGTTAAACCTATAATATCAGCGTTCACTGCAACAGCAACAAGTGAAGTTAGAGAAGACTCAATCAAATTATTGGGGTTAGAGAAACCTTATATATATAAAGGCGATATTAATAGGGAAAATCTTAGTCTTAATATACTTAAGGAAGTAGATAAGATTGAAACTGTTAAGGATATAATTAGAAAAAATGAAGGTGAATCTGGTATTGTATACTGCGCGTCAAGAAACGAAGTAGATAATTTATATTATTATTTAAGGGACCTAGGATTTAATGTTGGTAAGTATCATGGTGGACTCAAAGATGAAGAGAAAGAAAGATTTCAAGAAGAGTTTTTATATGAGAATTTAGATGTAATTATTGCGACTAATGCATTTGGAATGGGAATAGATAAGTCAAATATTAGATTCATAGTACATTTTACTTTTCCTCAAAACTTAGAATCGTATTATCAAGAGATAGGAAGAGGAGGAAGAGATGGAGAGAACTGTGACTGTTACTTATTTTATTGTGAAGAAGATATAAGTAGAGTGGAATATATTATAAATAGAAGTTCTTCCATGAATAGGAGAGAAATTCAGCTTAGAAAGTTCCAATTTATGATTGATTATTGTAATTTAAAGGAATGCTATAGAAAATATATATTGAATTACTTTGGAAATGATCGGAAGCTAAATTACTGTAATAAATGCAGTAACTGCTTAAACGATGATGAATTAAAAGATTTTACAAAAGAAAGTCAGATGATTTTATCCACAGTTTTTAGAACAAAAGAACAGTATGGAATATCAGTTCTTGTGGATATTTTGAAAGGTTTTAAGGGACCTAAAATAATACAAAATAATTTAGATAAAGTTACAACATACGGAATAATGAAGGAATATGGAAGCACCTTTATAAAAGAGTTGATAAAAAGATTACTAGATGATGGATACGTTGATTTGAAAGAAGGCACATATTCAATGTTAAAACTTAATTCTAGATCAATTAGGGTTTTGAAAAGTAAGGAATCGGTTGTATTTAAGATATTAGATAGTAGGGAACCTATAATAAATACAGAGCTATTTGAAGCTTTAAAATCTTGGAGAAAAGATAGGGCATATAAGGATAAAATAAAGCCTTATATAATATTTTCGGATACAAGTCTGATTGCAATATCTAATAGCAGACCTAGAACATTAGATGAATTGTTGGAGATCAGAGGAGTTGGAACAAAAAAAATTGAAGCTTATGGGGGAGAGTTATTAAATATAATAAAAATGTTTGCTCAAAAAGAAGCTAATTAATAAAAGTATCTAAAAATTGATACTGTTGTAGTAAAATGGGTTATAATGAATAATATAAACTAGTAGTTAAGTCCGTATTATAAGTTAACTTAATATTGACTATGTTTTATGTTAAAATATATTGAAAGATTTTGAATCATATTTGAAGGAGCTACATGTTAATAAGAGGAGTTTAATTAATGAAATATTTTAATAAAGATATAGAATCAGTTTTAGAAGAACTAGATGTCGATCTAGAGATTGGCCTAAATGATTCATCCATAAGAGAGAGAACTGAGAAGTATGGAAAAAATGAATTTACTCATAAAAAAGAAGGAAATATATTTGAAGAAATAAAAAATGCATTATTGGAACCAATGATGCTTATTCTTTTGATAGCGGCTTTAGTTAGTGCAATTATTGGAGAATATTATGATTCAGTTGGAATAGTATGTGCTGTTGCAATTGGAATAACTATCGGAATAATTACAGAAGGAAAATCAAAAAAAGCAGCAGAAGCTTTGGCCAAAATGACAGAAGATATTGTTGTAAAGGTGTTGAGAAACGGCAAAGTAACTCAAGTAGGAAAAAATGACTTAGTTCCAGGAGATATCATATATCTTGAAACAGGAGACATGATACCAGCAGACGGAAGATTTATTGAGACAATAGATTTAAAGGTTAGGGAAGATATGTTGACTGGTG